>CAYNVI010000196.1:0-8263 GCA_964400585.1 uncultured Pirellulaceae bacterium
GTCCGCATGCGTTATCTCGCCGGTGTCGCCGACGAAAAATGCATCCTGGTGGGCCCGCGGCAAGTGCGTGCTCACGACGTGGCGACCGGCCGCGCCGTCTGGACGATGCAGCTGCCCTCCGGCGACGGCGAGGAACTGATCTCCGGCCGCGGGTTCTTGAGCCACGACCGCTTCTACCTGCCCACGACCGCGTCCCGCATCCTGGCGCTCGATCTGGAGGACGGCGCGGTGGTGGAGACGCAAGGGACCGATTTTGAACTGGGCAACCTGCTGTTCGTCAACGGCCATTTGATCAGCCAGGGACCGACCGAGATCGCGGTCGCCTACGGCCAGCAGTCGCTCGCCCCGGTGGTCCAACGCGGCTTGGAACAACGCCCCAACGACCCCGACCTGTTGGTCGATCAAGCCGCCTTGCTGCTCGAACAAGGGGAACGTGCGGCTGCGATCGAGGGGTTGCGGAAAGCTCGGGAAATCGCCCCTGACCACGAAGGCGCACGGTTCCTCGCCGTCTTCGCCATGCTGGACAGCCTCCGCGAAGATTTTCAGGCGAACCGTGAATTCATCGAACCGCTCAAGCAATGGATCGCGTTGCGACCGCAAGAAATCGAGCTCCATACGCTGCTTGCCCGCGGTGAACTGGAACGCGCACGACCACTGGCCGCACTCGACAGCCTGATCACGCTCTCACGACTGGCGGTCAGCGAGACCTTGATCCCGCAGGATCGGGGGGCGGCCCACGACCTGCAGTCCGATGGCAGCCGTCCCTCGATCGACAGCTGGCTCGCGGCGCGGTCCAAGCAAGCGCTGCAGCAGCTCTCCTCGGAACAGCAAGCGGCAGCCGACGCCCGGATCGCCGCGCACCTGGGCGGCTTCGAAAACCGGTCGACGGGCAGTCAGATTCGCTTGTTGAAACATTTTGAGTCGGCGACCGCCACGGTTCCCTTCCGCCAGCGGCTGATCCGCCGGCTCGCCACCGAGGGCGGCCTGCAGTCGGCCGAGCGGTTGGCGTGGAACGGCTTGCGGCTGGCCCCGGACGACCAGGCGGCGGCCCGTTACCGTCTGCAACTCGCGGGACTCTATGCCGAAGCGGGTTTCCTCGCCGATGCGTTGGCCCAACGGAAACAGGCCGCCGGCTTATCGCCGGAAGTGCCTCCCGCCGAGCGGCTCACCCGCTTGCTCCCCGACGCCGCTGCCCCCGAGGCCCCGGTCTGGCCGCCCTACGTCGAGGCGGAGTGGAACGCGCCGCGACAACGCATCGGCTTTTCCCGCAATTCGCCGAAACTGCTAGAAGTCATCGCCCGCCGGGGCGAACACCTCGCCGACTGGCAGGTCGTGCGGGAAGGGGACGCTTACAGCCTCCGCGATCCCCGCGGTCGGTCGCTCGTCATCCCGCTCGATTCCAGTTCGCGCGACGATAGCGGCTCCCGTCAAGTGATCTTTGATGGAGGGTTGATAGTCGTCCTCACGCCGACCGAAATCTTCGCTTTGGATCTGTTCGCCGCGACCAGTGAACGAAACGAAGCGGTGTTATGGCGGAAGAATTGGCGGCAGGAACTGGGGGGCCGGGTGGCGACCTCCAGCAGCGATGCCCCTCCCTTCGGGAAACCGCGTCGGACCTATCAGATCACCAATACGGTCACCCCCGACGGCACCGGAGAGCTCCGCTTGGGCCCGGTCGTCGGCGACACCCTGCTCGTGCTGATCTCAGGCGAACTGCAGGCGATCGATGTCCGCACCGGCAGCGTGCGGTGGCGCAACCCTAACGCCCCGCGTTCCGGCCATGTGGTCTCCGACGGACAGCGGGTCGCGGTCGCTTCGCCGAGTGACCGGGGACGCGAAATCGTCTTCTTTGCCGTCGACGATGGACGTCGGTTGGGACGACGCGACTGGCCGGAACAGGAGGAAATCTGGTTTGCCACCGATCGCCACATCCTGACGTATCGCAAACAGCAAGGGAATCCGACCGCCCTCCGGCTCCACGACGTGTTTACCGAGGACGTGCTCCTGGAACGGCGCTTCGGCGAACCGGCCGACGATGCGGAAGACGACGCAAAGGCCCCCGCGCGCAGCAGCGATCACCGGATCAAAGGCTGCCTGGAAGCGGGCCGTTGGATGACGCTGCTGGAATCGGACGGCCAGCTGACGATCTGGAACCTGGTCACCGCCGAAGTGCTCAGCGAGCGTCAGGTCGCGCCGATCGAGGAACTCAATGGGGTCGAAGTCGTCCGACGTCGCGATCAACTGATCGTGCTGCCCGAAAGGCAGATCAAGCCGCCGCGCGAACCGGACAGCCTGCCGACGCAGTATTCGCACGGCGACACCCACCAGCGGGTCGATGGCCCGGTCATGGCGATTTCACTGGAGACGGGCGAACCGCTGTGGGAACATCGCTTCGAGGATGGCCCCTGGGGGATCACGGTCAGCCAAGCGTCGGCCTCTCCGCTGCTGCTGTTCAGCCGAGCCCGCTCGATCATCTCTCCGATCTCCCCCACCCGCCGCACGCGCGAACTGAGCTTGCTGGCGGTCGACACCCGGGACGGCGAAGTCGCCGACTTGACCGAGGAACTGATCCTGCCGAGCGAGCGTCAAGATCCCGAGACCGCCTTGGAGATCGACCCGCAAGCCAACACGGTCACCGCCCGGATCGGTCCGGCAGCGATGGTTTACCGCTTCCTCGAGAGCCCGCCGCCAGCGGCCCCGGCCAACGCAGACGACGAGCAGAAGGCCGCGGAGCAACCGGCCGAGGAATCGGAGGAAAGCGAAGAACCGTTCGAATTGTTTCGTTAACCCGCCGCCACGCGGCGATTGGCCGCTCCGTATAATGAACCCGGTTCAAAAACCGAGGCACGATGGGAAGGGAGGCCCGCTCGGCGGATCCGGCCGGTTCCCCCTCCCTGTTCCACCACCACTGCGGACGCCGGTCAGGCGTCGCTAACTTCGCGACCACACACGAAAGGGATCGGATGACCGGGGACGCCGCGCCGACCGAAGAACTGGACGCTCAAGACGCCCACAAGCTGCATGAGGCCCGTGAATCGATCCGGTCTCAACTGGGACGGATCATCGTCGGGCAGACCGAGGTCATCGACGAATTGTTGATCTGCCTGTTCAGTCGCGGGCATTGCCTGTTGGAAGGGGTCCCCGGCTTGGCCAAAACGCTGATGATCAGCACCCTGGCCAACGCCCTCGATCTCCGTTTCAGCCGCGTGCAGTTCACCCCCGACCTGATGCCGGCCGACGTCACCGGGACCGAAATTATCGAAGAGGATCGCGCGACCGGGCACCGGGAGATGCGGTTCCTCGAAGGTCCCCTGTTCGCCAACATCGTGCTGGCCGACGAGGTCAACCGGACGCCTCCGAAGACCCAGGCGGCCCTGCTGGAAGCGATGCAGGAACGGCAGGTGACGATCGGTCGCGAGCGTCACGCGTTGCCCGACCCGTTCTTCGTGCTGGCCACGCAAAACCCGATCGAACAAGAGGGAACCTACCCGCTGCCCGAGGCGCAGCAGGACCGGTTCATGTTCAAGGTCTTCGTGTCCTACCCCAGTTTCGACGAAGAATTCGAAGTCGCGCGGCGGACCACCGGAAGCGCGGTTTCCGAAGTCCAGCGGATCCTCAGCGGTGAAGACATCCTCCGTCTCCAGCAGATCGTCCGGCAAGTCCCGGTCAGCGACCACGTCGTCCGCTATGCGCTGTCGCTGGTGCGGCAGACGCGGGTGGGCAGCCAAGGCGTTCCCGACTTTGTCGACGAAATGGTCGGCTGGGGAGCGGGCCCCCGGGCGGTGCAGTTCCTGATCCTGGGTGGCAAGGCGCGGGCCTTGCTGGAAGGCCGCTTTCACGTTCAAGTGGAAGACATCCAGGCGTTGGCCGCGCCCGTGCTGCGGCATCGCGTGGTCGTCAATTTCGCGGCGGAAAGCGAAGGCGTCAGCAGCGATGACGTGATCGCTCGGATCATCGGCAGTACCCCGACCACGGAGGATGAGTTAACGCGCGATGCCCGATTCCAAAAGATTTTTGCATCCTGAAGCGACGCAGCGGATTCGCCGCTTGGAGTTGACCGCCCGCCGGGTGGTCGAAGGTTTCCTTTCCGGCATGCATCGCAGCCCCTACTTTGGGCAGTCGGTCGAGTTCCTGCAGCACCGTCAGTACTTTCCCGGAGATGAGATCCGTCACATCGATTGGAAGGTCTATGCGCGGCAGGACCGCCTGCACATCAAGCAGTACGAAGAAGAGACCAACCTGCGTCTGCATCTGTTGGTCGACTGCTCGGGATCGATGGCTTACGGCGAAGGCGACCAGTGCAAATTCGAATATGCCGCCTCGCTCGCCGCCTGCCTCGCTTACCTGGCCCTCCGCCAACAGGATGCGACCGGCTTGTTCACGTTTGACCACACGCTGCGGAAAACGCTTCCTGCCAAAAGCAACCGCTACCAGTTGGGGCGTCTGTTGTCGGCCCTCGATGAGGTGGGGGCGGAAGACCGGACCGATCTGCCGGCGGTCGCCAAGCAAGTTGCGCAGGCGATCCCGCGTCGCGGCTTGGTCACGATCGTTTCCGACCTGTTGGGTGTCGACGACCTGCTGGAAGGGCTGCGCATCCTCCGGGCTCGCGGGCACGACGTCGCGCTGCTGCATGTGCTGCATGACGACGAACTGAATTTCCAATTCGACGGGGCGACCCGGTTCGAAGGGCTCGAGGGTCCCGGCTTCCTCAACTGCAACCCCCGCGCCCTTCGCGAAGGGTACCTGGAAGCGATGCATGATTTCCTGGAACAGACGCGGCGAGCCTGCGGACGGTTGACGATCGATTACCTCCAGGTCCGCACCAGCGAACCGCTCGATGCGGTCCTCGCCAATTTCCTCTCCGCCCGCAAGGCGCTCCCCAACCTGCGTCAATAGCGGCCCGGCGCTGCCTCGTCCCCCGCCGGCCTGGACCGGTACCGCCTCCCATCCCGCCGCCTGTCTCGTCTCACCCTTTTCCTCGCTGCTGTCCCAACCCGCTGCCGCTGCATGTTCCTCTACCCCGCCCTCACGATCGGCTTCCTGTTTGTCGCGGTTCCGCTGTTGGTCCATCTGATCAACATGCTGCGGCACCGCCGGCAACCGTGGGCGGCGATGGATTTCTTGCTGGCGAGCTATCGCAAGCAGAAGAAGTGGATCATCTTGCGTCAGTTGATGCTGCTGCTGGCCCGCACGGCGGTGGCGGCGACGTTGATCGCGTTGCTGTGCGGCTGGGTCGCGGGCGGGCGGTTGCTGGGGGCGATCGGGGGGAAGACGACGCATCACCTGGTGATCCTCGACGACAGTTACTCGATGGGAGACCGCAGCGGTCCCGAAGGGGCTTATGGTGGCGCTCTGGCTGCCCTCCAATCCCTGACCGAGCGGTTGGCCCGCAGCGACGGCAACCACGAGCTGACCGTGCTCCGCAGCAGTCGGGCGGCGTTGGTCGTCCGCGGGGGAGGCGAAGCGGCCGATGCCGCCGCCGACCTGGCCGTGCAGACGATCAATGGGGACACCCGGATCGTCGACCGCGTGCTGGCCACCGAAGCGAGCTCGATCAGCTGTGACCTGGTCGACGCCCTGCGGCTCGCCGGCGACTTGATCGGCAATACTCCCGCCGACGAAACCGTCGTCTACCTGCTGAGCGATTTCCGGCAGCGTGACTGGGAAATGCCGGAACGGGTCGCGGAAGTGCTGCAGAATCTCGACGACGACGGGACCTCGCTGCGTTGCATCGACTGCGCATCGGCCCCCTCGGCGAACCTGGCGATCACCCGTCTCGAACCGATTCCCGACGTGTGGGTCGCGGGGGTTCCCGTGGTCGTCCAGTTGGCGGTTCAGAACTACGGGACCACCACCGCCCGCAACGTCAACGTGGCGACTCGCCTGATCCGCTATGGCCCTGGGGTCACCACTCCCGACCCTGCCTCCGAGTATTCGGGAGAGGTCGACGGATTGCCGGGCGTCGTCATCGAATCGCTGGAACCGGGGGAGGAAGCGGTTCGCCAGTTCCAGGTGTTCGTCACCGAGACCGGACGCCATGCGATCGAAGCGCGGCTACCCGATGACGTGCTGGCGATCGATAACCAACGCGTCTGCACGCTGCCGCTGACCGATGTGCAGAAGGTCCTGATCGTGGAAGGGGATGGCGGAGGTAGCGGGGCCGAGGGCCAAGGGTCCTATCACCTCCAATCGGCCCTCGATCCCGGCGGGCAGGTACGGACCGGGGCGATCCCGGAAGTGCGGCCCCCCAGCTTCCTCCGTTCGGCGACGTTGAGCGACCTCCAGCCCTATCGCGCGATCTACCTGCTCGATTTGCCGGAAGTGAGCGAAACGACGGCCCGCACGCTTTCCCAGTACGTGGAAAGGGGAGGCGGCTTGGCTTGGTTCCTGGGCAGCGCGACGCTGCCGGATCGCCTGAGCGATGCCTTGCTCGACGATGATCGGATGCTTCTCCCCGGACGCCTGCAAGCCCGCGAACCGCTCGCGGCCGATTCCCAGGCCTCCGACCTGAGCATGCCGGCGGCCCATCCGCTGACCGAACCGTTGGCCCCCCTCGGCGATGCCGCCTTCGCCCGCGTGGGCATCCAAGAATCGTGGGGAATCGATCGGGAGGACCCGCGGTTGTCGCCGACCTCGCCGGTCCGCGTGGTGCTGGAACGCCGCGACGGGCGCCCCTTCGTGCTGGAACACGCGGTGGGAGCCGGCCGCGTCGTGACCGTGCTGGGGGGAGTCGACGGGGATTGGACGAACTGGCAAAGCGATCCCACCTTCGTGGTCTTCATCCTGCGAACCAACGCTTTCCTGTGGTCCGACACCACGCAAGCGACGGCCCGCCTCGTCGACGAACCGCTGCGGATCCGCCTGCCGGCCGAGGCCTACTCCCCCTCGATCGAATGGCTGGCAGCGACCGCCGAGCCACCCCGCGTCCCGCTGCAATTCCAAGCCACCGAGCAGGGCGAATCGCTATCGTTGCAACTTGCCCCGCAGGAGGCGGCGGTCAGCGGCGACGCCAATCTCGACTTGTTGACCGCTCCCGGCATCTCGGAATTCTGGCTGACCGAACTGGATGGACGTCCTGAAGTGCGCGCCGAAGCGGCGGTGATCGAAACGGGCGAAGGCGACTTGAGCCGCGTCGATCAAGCGACGCTCCGCCGGGAGTTGCAACCGATCGAGCTGTCATTCCTCGACGCGGAATCGCTGGTCGCCCAGTCGCAAGGTAACAGCGGGGGGACCACCACCCTGCTGCTGCTCGCCACCCTGGGGATGTTGTTGGCAGGCGAACAAGCGCTCGCCTACTGGGCCAGCTACCATCCGCCGGCGATGGGAGGCAAACGATGATGCAAAACGCTTCCTCCCCCACCGATTCGCCGTCGCCCCTGTCCGCCGCGGCAAACTCCGCAGCGGAGAACCCGGCGGCCGAGAACGCGGCTACCGAGGACCTCGCCGCGGCGGTCAGCCGCCTGGCCCGCGAGGAAACGGTCTACCGCTTTGACCGTCTCGATTGGCTCGACGGCTGGTGGAGTTGGGCACTCGCGGTCTGCCTGATCGGGCTCGCGGTGTGGGCCGTCATCCGCCTATACCGACGTGACACCGAAGAATTGAAGCGACCGATCCGCGGGAGCCTGATCGGGCTGCGGTTGGTGGTGATCGCCGGCGTGATCTTCCTGTTTTTCGACCTGGAGCGACGGAGCCGTCAACTGATCCAGCGTCCCAGCGAGGTGGCGGTCCTGGTCGATACGAGCCAGAGCATGACGTTGCCGGCCGACAACCAGGTTGGCACCGGCAGCCGGGCCGCGGTGGCAGCCGAATTGCTCGGCGAGACCGGCCTGCTGGAAACGATGGCCACCGACCACCGGGTGACCGTGTATGCGTTCGATCGCGGCGATGAGCTCCGCGAATTAGAAGTCGTCGGCGGGGAAGCGGTGGGGGACCAAGACGCCGCGAAGGCTTCCCCCGAGGAACCGGCCGGCGGCGCGGGGATGGCGGGTTCCTCGCGGCTGGCAGTCGCCGGCGGGCTGACGGTCGTCGCCGCCCTCGCGCTGGGATTCGCGGCCCTCGTGCTCGGCGCCTCGGGCCGCGCCGCCGCGGTGGGACAACCGATCTTGGGAGCCGCCGTCCTGATGGTCGTCGGCGGCCTGACGCTCGGCACCTCCTGGACCACCCAGACCGATCGCAGCTTGCTTTCGCTGCTCGGATTGGCCGAGGCATCGGCCGGCCCAGCGACCCCCGAGGAGCCCGCTGCGAGCGAAGCCCCTCCCCCGCG
>CAYNVI010000197.1:0-8262 GCA_964400585.1 uncultured Pirellulaceae bacterium
CAGCGGATACGGATTGGCTTGGGGCGGCTCGGAGGCCTCGACGGGCGACTCCGCCGCACCGGGCGTCTCGCAGAGAACCACGCCTCCGCACACCCAAAGGGCTAGCATCAGGGGCTGAAGAAACCGGATCATTGCATACTCCTGAACAGAAGACGGTTGCGGCGAATAGTGGATCTGGAAAACAAGCCTCAGCGACCGAAGCGGGGCTGCCGCTTCTCGGTGAACGCCGCGATCCCCTCGCGGGCAGCGGGATGTTGCAGGCAGCGGATGTAGGCGGCGGTATCGGCCAGGTACGTCGTTTTGGGGCGTAACCCTTCGTCGGCGTGCAGCAACCGTTTGGTTTCCCGCAACGCCTCGGCTGGCAATGCCAACAATTCCTGGGCCCATTGCCAGGCTTCCTTGTGCAGTTGCCCCGCGGCCGTCAGCCGATGGACCAAGCCGTCGTCGCGCGCTTGACGGGCGGTGATCGGCTGACCGGTCAGACACATTTCCATCGCCCGTGGCTTGCCGACGACCGCCATCAATTGGGCCACGCCGTAGCCGGGAGGCCAGCCGAGCCGAATCTCCGGCATCCCGAAGCGGGCCGCATGCGAGGCGATGCGAAAATCACAGGCGACCGCCGCCACACAGCCCGCCCCCAAGGCGACGCCATCGATCGCGGCGATGAAGATTTGCGGCAACTGCTCCCAGCCCAGATAGACTCGGGCTTGCCGGAAACTGAGCTGCTCCGCGTCGGACATCGAAAAGGTTCCGACTTCGGGCACGTCATCCCCGGCACAAAAAGCGCTGCCGGCGCCCTGCACCAGGACGACCCGGATCTCGGGATGCTGCCCCAAAAACCGATTCACGGCTTCCCAGTCCTCGGTCATCTGCCAGTTGACCGCGTTCTGCTTGGCGGGGCGGTTCAGCGTCACCGTGGCAATCGCCCCGTCGATCTCCAGCCGCAACGTTTCGGTCGACGGCAGCGGTTCGTCAACCTCCGGAGCCACGCCCTGGGTCGCCGCCACCTGGTTCCCTTCGGCCTGCGTTTTCTCGGCAATGCGTTGGGCCACCCGTTCGGTCTGGACAATCGCCCGTCGGTGCGTGCCGCGCCCGATCGGTTCAAGCCGATCGAAGGCCGCGATGTCAAACTGAATCGAACGCCCTTCGACTGCCGTCACCCGAGCGACGCCGCGGACTTCGGCACCAAGCGGCGTCCCCGCCAGATGCTCGACCTGCACGTTCGCCCCGACCGACTCTTCCCCCGCTTCCAAAAAAGGTTCCAGAACCTTGCGCGCCGCCCGCTCCATCAACAGGATCATGTTCGGTGTGGAGAAAACCACCGCCGACACATGCGATTCGGCCGCGCCGTCAGGCACCAGGCCAGCGGTGAGAGAAGGTGGAGGATACCCCAGGTGGATCACGTGCTCGGGGGAGACTCGCCAAACCAGTTCGGCTTCCGCACCGACGTTTAAACCAGGACGCATGAAGTCAATCGCAGCAGGTCGATGAAACAAGAAAGAAAACGACGCCCCCAGCTTACTTCAAATCGGTGGAGCCTTCCTGCGTCTTCACTTCGCCGGCCGCCTGGTCCGCTTCGTAGAACCCGCTCACCGCCAGGGAGCGAAAGCGGGTCGACAAACGCTGGGCTCGTCGATCGTGTTCCCAGTAGCTGAGGAGGGCTCGAGAGCCGACGAACCGCAAACTGGTGTACGCGTAGCCGCGGTCGGGACGCGTTTCCAAATCGCGGAAATGCCGCCACGTTTCCCCTTCGTCCAACGAGACGGCGGCGGTCAACGGAGTCCGCTCGCCGCCGTGCCCCGCCGACGGATCGTAGGTCCGGTTCCAGACCAATAACAAGTCGCCGGTGGATGGGATCCGGCCGATGGTCGCCGGTGCCTCCGGCGCCACGACGTCAAGGTGGAAGGGCTCACCCCAGGTCTCCCCTTCATCGGTCGAATAGGCTGCCGCGATCACCCCGAGTTGCGTGCGGACGATCATCATCACGCGGCCATCTCGCAGTTCCACCACGCCGGGTTCCATCGCCCCTCGCTGTGGCTGGTCGACATGCCCCGGTCCACGATGCCAGGTCTTCCCGTCATCGTCGGAGATCAAACAAGATGAAATGAAATGATTCGCTTGGCGAACGTCTTCCGTATAAGCGATCGGGGCCAGCAGGCGTCCACTCGACAACCGGATCACGCGATCGTTATTCATCACATGATATCCCGACCGCTGATTCATCCGCACCGGCTCGCCAAAGGTCACACCTTGATCGTCGGAGGTCCTCAGGAAAACATCGAGCGAATCGGTACCGTGCTTCACCAGATAGAACATCCCCAAGGGAGCGTCCCAACGATGCGGCGGTCCCAATCGCCGCAAGGTGACGCTCATCACGTTCAAATCGCCCACGTTTTCCTGAAGGACTCGAGGGGAGGACCAGGTCCGTCCCCCATCGGAAGACCGGCGAGCGACGATGCGTGCAGCAGAAAAATCGCTCCCTCCGCCGGTAAACTCGGTGACGGCAAACAACAGCGTCCCATCCGCCAGATCGACGATCGAACCTTCGGTGTACCGTGGGTTCGCCTCGTTCGCGTCGTACACGATCCGGCGGATGTCCTGCTTCAGATTGCGCGGGGGCAGGGCGAGCACCAGCAGAGCGGTCGCCGCACGAATCCGCACATCTTCGACGGGGTCCTCCAGCATCGCCTCCAGCTTCGGCGCGGCGGACGTGAGCCGTGCGTCGCTGGCAAAGGTCGCTGCCGATGTCCGTACCGCCGGGTCTGTAGACGACAAGTTGTCGACCAATTGGCGTTGGCTTGCGGCGTCTCCCAAGGCGGCGAGCGCGTGGTGGATCACGGCCTCGGTGGTCGCCATCGAGCCATGGCGGGCTGATGTCAAACAATCTTGCAAGCGTTCGCGGTCGGCCGCCTCCCCGACGCGTCCGAGCGCCCAGGCCCCCAATCGGACCTCGCTTTCGACTTCCGCGTTCAACGCTTGGCGGAGCACGTCGTTGGCTTGCGGGTTTCCGCCGCGCGCCAGCGCCGCTGCGGCCATCAACCGCAGCGGCGGTTCGTCGGTTTGCTGCAACGCCGCACGGAGCGCCTCACCGTCGCCGCATGCTCCCACTTTGAAGAGGCTTTCTGCGGCCTGGACGCGGCTTGGCGAATCGGGATCGGCCAAGGTCTCCAGGAGCACGGGCAAACACTTTCGCTGCCCCGCCCGCACCAATTCCTGCGCCACGCCACATCGTTGCTGAGGATCGACCGTTTTCTCCAGTCGTTTTACCAATTGCGGGATCACCGTCTTCCCCTGTCCCGCTCGCGTCAGCCCTTCGGCGGCATGCATCGCCGGCCAGAAGGGGGCACTTGCCAGCCCCTGCTGAAGTGCCTCCAGACAGCGGACACGGACCGGCTTGGGCAAGGCGATCTGGTGCCAGCGTCCACGATGCGTCATGGCGGGCGACGTGGCCGCGAGGACTTCCCGCAGGCCTTGCTTGATCACCTGCTCGCTGCCCGGGCCGACCCACCGCCAGCCGTGTCCAAAATCCTCCGCAAAGGCATCGGCCGTCGGGATGTATCCAGGCCAGCACTCCCCGTAGCCGATCGCTAGAACCGTGCTCTCTGGACGCATCTGCTGGGCCATCACCTGATAGCCGACAAAGGCTTCGCCAGGCAGCAGCACCAGTTGGGCGTTTCCCAGATCGATGCAGGGAAGATCGATCGTCTCCCCGGACGCGAGCCGTTGTCGACTGCGGATCCCCATCGCCGCCAAGATCCGCTCGGAGAGCGCTGCCTCCGGATCGGCCAAGGTCTGCTGCATCGCGTCCCGCGAAAGCGACTCGCCTTCATGAAAGGGGAGCGCGAGCGTGGTTCGGCGAAAGTCCAGCGTTTTGATCGGCATCCGTTCGGTCGCGTCCCAGGCACGAGCCATCGCCTCTTGCAGACGTGCTGCGAGGACGTGACGATGATCGGGCGAGCCATCGTTGTACTTGCCCGCCACCACATCGCCGCTGCATCCGGTCAGATAGATCTGCGGAACGCCGCTGACCCGTCGTTGCTGTTCACGCGCCATCCCGACGAAGTCGTAGCTCACCCCTCCCTGCCCGTAATAGCTCATCGGATGGACGGCGTAATGCTGGAGGGCCACCAGCGGCTTTTCTCCGTTCCAGAAGCTGATCGTCTTAAGTGTCGGATCGATCAACCCATCGGGAGCCTCCGCGGCAAAGCGACTTCCCCCGCTGCGGCTATAGCGGTCGAAGCGAACACTGCCATCCAGATGTTGCACGCGTCGATTCGAAGCAATCTGCTCGACCTCCGCCGTGCCAATCCCCAGATGCGTCACCGGCTGAGCCGTTGCCAGGCAATCGCGCACCGCTTGCGAGACGCGCTGCAGGCAATCCTGATGGAACGTCCGGTCATACAGTTCGCCTTCCAATCCCACCGCATCGAGCAGGGTTTGCGCCCCAGCGTCGATCACCGGCGCATCATGCTGGTGCAAGCTACAAATCAAGACGCGCTGCGGCACCGTCCCCGCCGCCTCGGCCAAGGCTTGTTGCCAATCGCGAAACGAATCGTTGCGGATTTCACACCAATCGAACGCCGCCAGCACGATCGGTTGCTCGTCTCCCAGCAGGACCATCCCATGGACTTGCAGCGGATCGACGATCTCCTTCGCTTTGGTGGGCAGGATCCCCATGCAGCGATGCCCGAGGGGGATCGTCACATCGGCCGAGAAACGCGCCAACCGAATCTCTTCGGCCCCGCACCCGCCGATTCCGTCCGGGGGGCAAATGACGGCGCAGACCAGTAACCACAGACGGCAGAGAAGACGACAACGCACTTCACGCGGGACGACGGGACAAAGCATCACGATGGTTTTCCTTCGCGGGCGGCGGGACGAACAGGGAAGGGCAGGGCGGGGGTGCCTCAACATAACGCCGTCCGGCCTCCCCTGCCAAACCGGGGTGGACCGTCACCGACCGCCCCCCTTTCAGCTCGCGTCGCTTGACCAGGAGACGCCAATCCCAGGAGCCCCCCCCTGCGTCCCAAGGGGTATGATGAGCCCTCCCGCCATGCTCCCTCGCCGACGAGACGTCGACACGCCCTGCCATCCCGGAGCCCTCCCCGTGCCCGAACTTGCCGATCAAGCGGTCTTGCGGACGCTTGCCGACCTGGTCGCGATCAACAGCGTGAACCCGAATTACGAAGGCGGGGTCCCCGAGGCCGAAATCGCCGACTATGTCGAAGCGTTTTTCGTCGCGCGGCAGATCGAAACCTGGCGGCAACCGGTCTCGCCGGACCGTCCCAATGTGATCGCCCGGGTGCCCGGCCGCGACCGCCAACACCGCGTCATCTTCGAAGCCCACATGGACACCGTCTCGACCGGCGGGATGACGATCCCCGCCTGGACGCCGGAAATCCGCGACGGGCGTCTCTACGGACGGGGGGCCTGCGACACCAAAGGCGGTCTGGCGGCAATGATGCACGCCATGGCCCGCCTGGCCGACGAGAGGCAGCCGCCTCCCTGCGATATCTGGCTGGCCGCCACGATCGATGAAGAATTCTCCTATCGCGGCGTCGTCGCCCTCTGCGAAGGCCTGCACGCCGACGCGGCGATCATCGCCGAGCCGACCAACCTGCAGGCCGTCATCGCCAGCAAAGGTTTGGTCCGCTGGAAAATCGAAACCCGCGGCCAGGCCGCCCATTCAGCCAAACCTCACCTGGGACGCAACGCGATCGAACAGATGGCCGAGGTCATCCTCGCCTTGCGAGCAGACACCCGCCGACTCGCCGAACAAACCCATCCGCTGCTCGGTCCAGCGACCTGCAACGTCGGAATCATCGAAGGAGGACAGCAGATCAATGTCGTCCCCGCCTCCTGCGCGATCGAAATCGATCGCCGCATCCTCCCGGGCGAAACCTGTGAAGCGGTGCTCCAACATTACCAGGCCTTGCTCGATCGCTTGGCCGCCGAAGCCGCGGTGGACGCCCGCATGCATCCGCCGATGTTGACCGACCTGCCACTCGAAACGAGTGAACAATCGGCTGCGGCCCGCTTGATCAAGACGATCCTGGCAACGATGCAACTCGATCCCCAACTGATCGGTGTCCCCTTCTGCAGCGATGCGAGTAAGCTGGGGGCGCGAGGGATCCCGAGCCTCATCTTGGGTCCCGGCAGCATCGACCAGGCCCACGGCGCCGTCGAGTTTGTCGACTGCCAACAAGTCGTCCAGGCGGTCGAGATCTACCGTCGCTTCATGCTGGAATTCGCTCCGTCCTCTCCCGCTTGCTCCGGAGGCTAGTCATGCCCTCTCCCTCTTATTCGGATGCCCTGCCTTCGGATGCCCTGCCTTCGGATGCCCTGCGTTCGGATGCAAAGCGGCACTCCCGCGCCACGGCGACGCACCCATCGGTTTCGCGGCGCGGCTTTCACAAGCTGGTGACGGCCGGCGCCGCCGGGCTGGCGTTGCCCGCCGCAACGCAGGCTCAACCAGCACGACAGCCGGGCTGGATCGATGCCCACGTCCATGTCTGGACGCCCGATACCGACACCTATCCGCTGGCCGCAGGCTTTGCCAAAGAGGACATGCAGCCGGCCAGCTTCACCCCCGATCAGCTCTTCGCCCATTGCCGACCGGCCGGCGTCGACCGCGTGGTCTTGATCCAGATGAGCTACTACCGGTTCGACAATCGCTACATGCTCGACATGATCGCCCAATACCCCGAAACCTTTGTCGGGGTGGCGATCGTCGATCCGCAGGCCTCCGACGTCGGGAAGCGGATCCGCAAGCTCTCGCAGCGTGGCGTTCGCGGGTTACGGCTTCACCCGAGGCCCGGCGAAGCGGAACAGTGGCGGAGGGATCCGGCGATGCAGCGGGTCTGGCGAACCGCCAGAGAATGCAACATCGCGATCTGTCCGCTGATCAATCCGGAAGACATTCCGCACGTCCAGACGATGTGCCAACGTTTTCCCGAGGTGACTGTGGTCGTCGACCACTTCGCGCGGATTGGAATCGGGGGCGTGATCGACGCCCGCGCCCTCCGCTCCTTGGTGCAACTCGCCCGCTTTCCCAACACCTACGTCAAAACGTCAGCCTTTTACGCCCTGGGGCACAAGCAACCGCCGTACACCGATCTGATCCCGATGATCCGTCAACTGGTCGATGCCTTCGGCGCGAAACGCTTGATGTGGGCGAGCGACTGCCCCTTTCAGGTGGACGAGCCCCACACCTACGAGGATTCGATCGCCTTGATCCGGGACCGCATCGACTTCCTCTCGACGGCGGAGCGAGAGGCGATGTTGCGAGACACGGCGGCCTCCGTCTTTTTCTCGCCCCCCGCCTAACGGGACCGTCCCGACGGTCCCGGTCTTCCCCGCCGCTTCCGCTTCCTCGCACCAGGAATCCTCGCGCATGTCGTCCTCGGAATCGATTGCCCCGTCTCTGCTGACCAATGCGGAGATCCAAGCGGCACAGGAATCGATCGCTCCCTACCTGCATCGGACGCCGATGATTTCCTCGAGCACGCTGTCCGAGGAATTGGGCTGCCCCGTCCACCTCAAACTGGAAAACCTGCAGAAGACGGGCTCGTTCAAACCTCGCGGGGCCTTCCATAAATTGCTCTCGTTGTCACCGGAAACGCGGGCTCAGGGCGTGGTCGGCGTCAGCGGCGGCAATCATGCGCAAGGGCTCGCCTACGCCGCCCGCTCGCTCGGCATCGCCGCGACGATCTGCATGCCGAAGACGACGCCCCCGAACTACCTGCGGGCGACCGAAGGCTACGGGGCGGAGATCGTCTTTGCCGAAGACATCCGTGCCGCCTTCGCCGCGGCAGCACGCCTGCAAGCCGAGGGTCGCGTCTTCGTCCATCCGTTTGACGACCCGTTGGTCGCAGCAGGGCAGGGGACCGTGGCGTTGGAAATGCTCGAAGACCTCCCGCACATCGACCGCGTCTACATCAGTATCGGCGGCGGCGGCTTGATCGCCGGGATGGCGACCGCTTTCCGCCATGCCTTGCCCGACATCCAGATCATCGGGGTGGAGACGGCCGGCGCCGACGTGATGGCACGGAGTCTGACCGCCGGCGAACGGGTCGAGATGCCGGCCATCACCTCGCTGGCGAAAACGCTCGGCGCCCCCCAAGCTTCCCCGCTGACGTTCGACCACGTCCAAGCCTTGGTCGACGAGGTGATCGTAGTCGATGATGCCGAAGCGGTGACGGCGATGGCCTTCCTGCTGGAACGGACCAAAAACCTCGTGGAGCCCGCGGCGGCGTGCTGCTT
>CAYNVI010000198.1:0-8232 GCA_964400585.1 uncultured Pirellulaceae bacterium
GACGAGCGCGGGCCCGCCGGCCCCCGGAAACGAAAGAGGCACGAAACGAAAGAGGCACGAAACGAAAGAGGCACGAAACGAAAGAGGCACGAGACCAAAGGGGCACGAGACGCAGGAGGGGCATCCGAGGCTTCTCATTCACTCTCCTCTCTCCCTGGGATGGCCAGGTTATGCAGAAATCCGAGAAGGCTTCTCCGCCTGCGGCGGCGTTGGAGGATCCCGCTTCCATCCCCCTCAGCTTGCTCGATGCGATGGAAGATGTGGCTTGGGCGAGCTCGGTCGATGGCACGGAGTTGCTGTTCCTCAATCAGGCGGCCGAACAACTTTTTGGAACCCCGATCGGCTTGCTCCGGCAGGAACCGGAGCGGATGCGGGAAGCGATCGAGCCGGGCGACCGCAAGGAAGTCATCGAGCGCCTCCTCGAGCTACCCGAGCGGGGGGAAGTGACCCAGGAATACCGCATCCGCCAGGCCGACGGCGAGCGACGGTGGTTGCGCGAACGGGTGCGGTTGATCCGCAACGAGGCGGGCCAAGCGATCCGCATCGAAGGGATCATCCAAGACCGTGCGGCCGAGGATGGCGGAGAGCGCGCCCGGCACGATCACGATGCCGCCTATCGCTCGATGGTCGAAAGCCTGCCGATCAGTGTGACCCGCAAGGACCGCGAAGGGCGGATCCAGTTTGCCAATCAACGCTTCTGTGACGCCCACCAGTTGCCGCTGGAAGCCGTGCTGGGCAAAACCGATTTCGACTTCTTTCCGGCCGAACTGGCTCGCAAGTATTCGGAGGATGACCAGCAGGTGATGGGGGACGGGCAGACGCTCCATGCGATCGAAGAGCACCGCAATCCGGAGGGGAACCTTTCCTACGTCGAAGTCTTCAAGACCCCGATGCTCGACGAGCAGCAACAGGGGATCGGTGTGCAGGTGATGTTCTGGGACGTGAGCGAGCAAAAGCGGGCGGAGCTCGCCGTCCAGCATGAAAAATTCCTGCTCGATACGATGCTGGAAAATGTCCCCGACGCGGTCTACTTCAAGGACACCGACAGCCGCTTCGTGCGGTTGAGTCGCAGCATGGCCAGGCTCTTTGGCATCGACGATCTGGACGATGCGATCGGCCAAACCGACGCCGCCTTCTTCTCACGCGAGTACGCCCAAGCGGCCTTGGCCGACGAGCGGGAAATCATGCGGACCGGCGAACCGATCCTGGGCAAGCTGGAACAGGAGACCTACGAGAATCGCGAAGCGACCTGGTGTTCCACCACGAAGGTTCCGATGACCGATCCGTCCGGCCAGATCATCGGCACGTTCGGGATCTCTCGGGACGTTACCGAGCAGATCAAGGCCGAACAGAAGCTGGGGCGCGAGCGAGACTTGTTGAAAACGATCATCAACAACCTTCCCGACTTGATCTATGCCAAGGACCGCTCGGGACGCTTCGTCACCGCCAACACCGCCATGCAGCGACACCTGGGCGTCGATGCCTTGGAAGATCTGTTCGGCAAATCGGACTTCGACTTCCTCCCGCTGGAATTGGTCTGCAATTACGTCGCCGACGACCAGCTGGTGATGCGGAGCGGCGAACCGCTGCAAAATCACGAGGAGACGTCGATCAATCAGGCGGGCGAGGAGACCTGGCTGTTGACGACCAAGGTGCCCCTCCGCGATGGCGAAGATTCGATCATCGGCGTGGTCGGCATCAGCCGTGATATCACCGCCTTGAAAAAAACCTCGGAAGAACTGCTGGCGGCCAAGGAAGCCGCGGTCGCCGCCAGTCAGGCGAAAAGCGATTTCCTGGCCAACATGAGTCATGAGATCCGGACCCCGATGAATGCGGTCCTGGGGATGACGGAACTGCTGCTGGACACCCGTTTGGACGAAAACCAACGCGACTACCTGCGGATGGTGCAGCAGTCGGGCGAATCGCTGTTGGCAGTGATCAACGACATCCTCGACTTTTCCAAGATGGAAGCGGGCAAGCTGGCGATCGATCCGCGGCCCTTCCACTTTTCCGAATTGCTCGGCAACACCATGAAACCGTTGGGCTTCCGCGCCCACGCCAAGCAGTTGGAACTGGCGCTGCGTGTCGATCCCGACGTCCCCCCCTACTTGATCGGAGATCCCGGACGCATCCGCCAGATCCTGGTCAACCTGGTCGGCAACGCGATCAAGTTCACCGAGCAGGGAGAGGTCGTGGTCGAAGTCGACTGCGCGAGGCGGGAAGCCGACCGGGTCACGCTGCAATTCGCCGTGCAGGATACGGGCTGCGGGATCCCGCTGGAAAAGCAGCAGAAAATCTTCGAGGAATTCGAACAAGCCGATTCCTCCACCACGCGGCGGTTCGGCGGCACCGGGTTGGGACTGGCGATCTCCTCCCGCTTGGTGAAGTTGATGGACGGAGAGATCCGGTTGGAAAGCGAACCCCAAGTTGGCAGCCGCTTCTTCTTCACGCTCGACCTGGACGTGACCGACCAGCCGCCCTCCCCCCCCGCCGAAGACGCCGTCTACGTCGGCGGGAAAGCGGTGCTGGTGGTCGACGACAACGCCACCAACCGCCGGATCCTGCAGGAGATGCTGAGCAGGTGGGGGATGGAGCCGACGTTGGCCGAGAACGCCGCGGCGGGAAAACAGGCGCTGCAGCGAGCGGCCGCGGCCGGGCAACCGTTTTCACTGCTGCTCAGCGATGTTCACATGCCGGAAACCGATGGTTTTCAGCTCGCCCAGCAGATCCGAACCGAACCGCTGATCGCCGACACGCCGATCATGCTGCTCACTTCGGGCACCAGCGGGGAGGACGCCGAGCGGCTGGCCGAGTGCCGGATCGCGGTTCGCTTGATCAAGCCGGTCGAACCGTCCGAACTGTTCGATTCGATCGTGCAGGTCCTGCGCGGCACCCCGCGCCCGCTGGCGCGGTCGACCGCCGCTTCCCCTGGCGAAGCGGCCCCCGAGAACTCGCCCGCGGCAGTGCCTCTGCGGATCCTGCTCGCCGAGGACAACCTGGTGAACCAAAAACTGGCCTTGGGCGTGCTCCGCAAGCATGGCCATACCGTCGTGCTCGCCAACAATGGACGCGAAGCGGTCGAACGTTTCACCGAAGCGACGTTCGATCTGGTCCTGATGGATGTGCAGATGCCGGTGATGGACGGCCTGGAAGCGACGCGGGCGCTCCGCGAAGTCGAACAAGCGGGTGAGCTCCGCACGGCGATCATCGCGATGACCGCGCACGCCATGGAAGGGGACCGCGAACGCTGCCTCGCCTGCGGCATGGACGAATACTTGACCAAGCCGATCCGGGCGGCGACCCTGATGGAGAAAGTCGCGGCCGTGTTGGCCGACCCCCCGGCGCCCTCCCCGGAAAACCCCTCCCCGGAAAACCCCTCCTCGGAAAATCCGCCGGCCGTCAGCTCCCTGGCCCCGTCGACGGCCCCCGCGCCCATCATCCACTGGGAAAAACTGAACGCCCTGGTCCACGGGGATCGCCGGCTCCGCGACGAGATCATCGGGGTCTTCCTCCAGGAAATCGAGACGCTGGAGAACGCCCTGCAGGTGGCGAGCCGGGAAACGTCCTCGCAAACCGCGGCCTCGACCGCCCATACCTTGAAAGGCGCGGCGTTCGCCGTCGGCGCCGAAGCGCTCTGCCAGGCCGCTCAACGGTTCGAGCACGCCTGTCGCGAGGGCGACCCGCAAGCCCGGGGCATCGCCTTCGGCCAGGTGCAGCAGGCGCTGGCCGCGATCCGCGGGCACATTGGCGAGGTGCACGCCGGGACCAGCGAGGAAGCGTCTGCCGGCTGTCTCGGCCCCGCCAGGATGCTAGAATAAATTGATTGCATCCACACGCCGTGCACCGCTGACGCAGGGCACCGATGCCCCGCGGCATCGACTCCGCGATAGTCAGCATCGCATGGCCCGTCGCTTGGGGATTCCTCCAAGGACGTGATGGACCGCCCGCTGCAGGGGCGATCGGTTGGCAACCGATTGCCCTGGACAAACTCGCGATAGGAGGGAGCGCCGATGTCCAAGGTCCTGCTGGTGGAAGACAGCCCGACGCAAGCAACCAAGATCAAGCTGCTGTTGCAAGCCAAACAGCATGGGGTGACGGTCGCGGCCGACGGTCGCTCGGCGCTGGAACAGTTGCACCAAGATCCGCCGGAAGTCGTCATCACCGACTTGGACATGCCGCGGATGACGGGGCTTGAGCTGGTCGAACAGATGCAGGCCGATTTCCCGGAGATTCCGGCGATCCTGATCACCGCGCAGGGATCGGAGGTGCTGGCAGTGCAAGCGCTCCGGCAGGGCGCGGCCGCCTACGTTCCCAAAACGATGCTCGACGCGCTGCTCGACACCACCATCCGCGACGTCCTGGGGGTGTTGCGGGCCGACCGCAGTTACGCGCGGCTGATCGACGCCCTCGATCGCAACGAGATGGAATTCCGGCTACCGAGCGAACCTTTCCTGATCGCGCCCTTGGTCGACTTGGTGAACCAGATCGTCGCGGGGATGGGGGTCCTCAGCGGCAACGCCTTGGTCCGCTTCAGTACGGCCTTTGACCACGCCCTGCAAAATGGGATGCTCCACGGCAACTTGGAACTCACTCCCGCTCAGGTGGCCAGCTTTCGCCAATCCTTCGCCGACGGGGAGGAACCGGAATACATCCTTAAGCGGCGCGAACAAGCACCCTATCGAGACCGTCGCCTGGCGGTGCAGATCCGTGTCGAAAAGGAGGTGATTCACGGCAGCGTCACCGACGAAGGTCCGGGCTTTGACACCTCCCTCGTCCCCTCCCTGCAATCGGTGGAACGGATCTTGGGGGCGAACCGCCGAGGTTTGGTCCTGCTGACCAGTTTCATGGATCAAGTCCGTTACAACGATCGCGGCAACCAAGTTCACTTCACCAAGCGCAAACCGCCCTCCGCGCCGCCTCGCCCGGCCTCACCCTAGCTGGCCAGCGCCACTTTTCATCAGCCGCTGGGCGCCCACCCCCGGCCACTTACTTTGGCACCATCAGTGACATTTTTGTTAGCGGAGCGGCGCAAGCCGCCCGGTCTTGCTTGAAGATTTGCTTTGCGAAACCGGACGGCCCGCGCCGTTCCGCGACTGTTTGCTTATCGGTTTTTTGCTCACCCGTTTTCTTTGCTTAGCAACGCGATGAATGCTCCTCCCGAGTCCCCCTCGGACCGCGACTCGAAAGGCCCCGACTTGACGACGCTCCCGCGCACGCTGCTCGACAGTCTCCGGGAAGCAATCTGGATCGCCACTCCCGACGGGCACCAGCTGAAGTACATCAACGCGGCGGCGCGTGAACTGATCGGCTACACCGTGGCGGCGCCTGCGGTTGCCGGGTCCGGCGAAGCGACGGCCCCGCCTTGGTGGCATGCCTGGGTCGACGAGCGGGACCAGCCGCTGCTCCGCACGGCCCTCACCCGCGACTTGCCGCTCGAATCTTCCCGCCCTGGCGAATCCCCCCCCGCCGAATCCTGCGAAGGCGAACCTGGCGAAGGCGAACCTCGTGAACTCGCGATCCGCTGCAAACACCTCGATCCCCTCCGCTGCACGCTCCACCTGCGCATCTATCGACTGACCGACGGGGATCTCTTCTGCCTGGCCCAACACACCGTGGGCAATCCTTCCGTCTGGGAGCCGCAGGAGGGCAACTTTCGGCATCTTGTCGATACGCTGCCGCTCGCCTTGGTGGTGAAAGACATGGCGGGCCGCCGCTTGTTCGTCAACGACTACTACTTGACGCATCACAACCTGCGGGCCAGCGACGTGCTTGGCAAAACCGATTTCGAACTCTTCCCTCCCGCCGTCGCCGAAAAGTACACCGCCGACGATCGCCACGTGATCGAGACGGGAGTCGTGTCGCAGACCCTGGAGGAGCAACCGCGCTCGGACGGGACCCTCTGCTGGATCGAACGGATCAAGAGCCCGGCCCGGGATGCCAGCGGGAACATCACCGGCACCCGCCTCCTCTTCTGGGACATCACCGAGCGAAAACGGATCGAGGCGGAACTCGACGAGGAACGGTACCTCCTGCATGCCCTCCTCGATCACTTGCCCGATTCGATCTATTTCAAAGATCGCGAAAGCCGCTTCAGACGGATCAGCAGCGGGATGGCGAAAAAGTTCCACTTGAAAAACGTCGAACAAGCGATCGGCAAGACGGACGCCGATATCTTCACCCAGGAGCACGCTGCCGCGGCCCGCCGGGATGAACTGCAGGTGATGGAAACGGGCGAGCCGATCGTCGGGCATGTGGAGCGCGAGACCTGGCATGATCGAGACGACACGTGGTGCTCCAGCACCAAACTGCCGCTGCGCGACAGCCGGGGACAAATCGTCGGCACCTTTGGAATCTCGCGCGATATCACCGAATTGAAAAAGGCCCAAAACGCCCTCCGGAAGGCCCGCGACGCGGCCCATGCCGCCAATGAAGCCAAGAGTGAATTCCTGGCCAACATGAGCCACGAAATCCGCACGCCGATGAACGGGATTTTGGGGATGAGCGAACTGCTCTCGCAAACCGATCTCGACGCCCGGCAACGCGATTACGTCGAACTGATTCGCCAGTCGGGCG
This sequence comes from uncultured Pirellulaceae bacterium, assembly GCA_964400585.1. GTDB lineage: Bacteria > Planctomycetota > Planctomycetia > Pirellulales > Pirellulaceae > CAYNVI01. The sequence goes on from CAYNVI010000198.1 coordinate 6,574, forward strand.
ATTCCTTGATGCGGTTGCTGAACGACATCCTCGATTTTTCCAAGATCGAAGCGGGACGGCTGGAATTGGAGTGCGTCCCCTTCAGCCTCTGGGAGATGGTCGCCAAATCGGTGCAACTGCTGGGCGTCCGTGCCGATGCCGCGGAGATCGAGTTGGCGGTGCGGATCGACCCGCGGCTCCCCGATACGGTGATCGGCGATCCGACCCGGCTGCGGCAAGTCCTGGTCAACCTGGTCGGCAATGCGTTGAAATTTACCGAGCAAGGCGAAGTCGTCGTCGAACTCGCCCCCACCGACCCGCCCAGCGATCCGCCCAGCGATCCGCCCGCCGCGCCCCCGCCGTCGGCCGAGCCGACCGCCAAGCCGACCGCGGCGGCGGCCCCCACCAGCCCCTGCCCGTCCACTGCCGAAACGCCGATCGTGTGGGTGGAGATTTCGGTCCGCGACACCGGCATCGGCATTCCCGAAGACAAGCTGCAAAGCATCTTCGAAGCCTTTACGCAAGCCGACACATCGACGACGCGGCGCTTTGGCGGCACCGGACTGGGGCTGTCGATTTCGAATAAGCTGGTCCACTTGATGCACGGCACGATCGAGGTCGAAAGCCAACCGGGCCAAGGCACGACCTTCCGATTCATCCTGCCGCTCACCGTCACCGAACCGCCGCCGAAACCGCGGCTCCGCGCGCTGCACCAGATCAGTGAGCTGCCGGTGCTGGTCGTCGATGACAATGCGACCAACCGCAGGATCTTGCTCGAACTCCTGACCCACTGGCACCTGCAACCCACGGTCGTCGCCAGCGCGGCCGAAGCGATCGAGGCGCTCCAGCAAGCGGCCGCGCGCCACACCCCGTTCGGGCTGGGGCTGTTCGACATGATGATGCCCGACGTCGACGGGTTGATGCTCACCGAACAGATCCGCGCGCTTCCGGAGGGCAAAAAGCTGCCGATCATCATGCTCTCCTCCGCAGCCCAAGGCGGAGATCTGGATCGTTGCCGCCAAGTGGGAATCTCCCGGTATCTCCTGAAACCCTTCGTGCACTCCGAGTTGCTCGATGCCATCCTGGAAACGGTCGATGCCCTTCCCGCCGCCGCCCCGCAGGACCATGCCCCCCCGCGGCTGCAAACGCCGCCGATGCGGATCCTGTTGGCCGAAGACGGCTTGGTCAATCAACGCGTCGGGCTGGAACTGCTGCGCCTGCGGGATCACGACGTCACCCTGGCGTCCGACGGTCAGGAAGCGCTGGACGCGTGGCAGCAGGAACCGTTTGATCTGGTGCTGATGGATCTGCAAATGCCCGAGATGGATGGATTCCAGGCGACGCAGGCGATCCGCCGGGCAGAAGCCAAAACCGGTGCCCACATCCCGATCGTGGCGATGACCGCCCGGGCGATGAAAGATGATCGGCGGCATTGCTTCGAGGCAGGGATGGACGATTATCTTTCCAAGCCGATCGATCCGCGCGAACTCGACCGGGTGCTCGAGCGGTATCGGCCCGCCCGCAGCGAACCCGACAATCGGGGGGCTCCCGCCGATCAGCCGCCAGGCGGGCAGGCGGATCGCCCCGCCGACGCGACGGCCCATAACCCGCCCGCCGACCGAGACCGAGACCGCGAGCAGGATCGAGATCAGGATGCTGGCGAGGATGCCTTGCTCGACC
>CAYNVI010000199.1:0-8215 GCA_964400585.1 uncultured Pirellulaceae bacterium
GGAAACGTACACGAATCAAGCCACCATCGTGGCCGATCAGCGGGATACCGATCCGTCCAACGACAGCGACGCGGCCGCAGTCCTCACGCCTGCCACCGACCTGCGGATCACCAAGCTCGAGGACAGCGATCCTGTCTCCGCCGGCGGGACGCTGGTCTATACCTTGCAGGTCTTCAACGATGGGCCGAGCGATGCCACCGGCGTCACGGTCACCGATACGTTGCCCGCTGACGTGACGTTCGTTTCCGGAACGCTCGACGGCAGTGCGGCCAACGTCAGCCACAATGCGGGCGTCGTCACCGCGAACGTCGGCGCTCTGAGCAGTGGGGCGAACCAAACGATCACGATCGAAGTGACGGTTGCTCCCGACGCCGCCGCCACGCTCGACAATACTGCCACCGTTGCCAACTCTCCCGATACCGATGCCAACCCCGCGAATAACTCGGCCGAGGCGTCGACCACGGTCCAGCGGAACGTCGACCTGGCGCTCACCAAGACCGCCAGTACGACGCCGATTGCCGGGGAAACGCTGACGTACACGTTTGTCGCCAGTAACCAAGGACTCGGTGACGCTCGTGGCGTGACCGTCATCGATACGCTGGATGCTAATCTGAGCTTCGCCGCGTTCGACGCCCAGGCCAGTGGAGCGACGATTTCGCAAGCGGGCGACACGTTGACCTTCGATGTCGGGACGCTTGCCGCGGGGGCTTCTACAACTTTTTCGATCGACGTGCTGATCGATAGCGATGCGGCGGGTCCCCTCACCAATACGGCCAGCGTGACGACCACCGACACCGATGTGGATCCCGCCAACGACCAGGCGACTTCCAGCATCACCGTCGGCAGCCAGATCGATTTGGCGATCGCCAAGGACGATAGTGTCACCTCGGCCATCCCCGGCGACACGCTCTCCTACACGCTGACCGCCACCAATCAGGGCCCCAGTGACGCCACCGGAGTGGTGATCGCCGACACCCTGCCGGCTAATTTCACCTTAAGCAGCGTGAATGCCGCGGGCGTTCCGTTCACGCAAAACAACGGGGTGGTCACGTTCAATGTCGGTGACTTGACGGACGGCGGCTCGGTCACCCTGGTGTTGAACGGAACCATTGCGGCAGCGGCCACCGGCACGCTGCAAAACACGGTGACCATCGATGGGAACGAGACCGACGTGCAGGCGGCCAATGACACCGCCAGCCATGATACGCCGCTAACCCCGCAGTTCGATCTGCAGATCGATAAATCGACGGAGGCTACCTCGGCGATTCCCGGCGAGACGCTGAGCTACACGATCGATCTGACCAATGCCGGCTTGAGCGATGCCACGAATGTCGTGATCGCCGATACCCTGCCGGCGGGCGTCACGTTCGTCAGCGGCTCGGTCGGGACCACGGACGCCACGGTCAATGGTTCGACCGTCAGCTACGACGTCGGGACTCTGGCGGCGGGCGGTTCGACGACCGCAACCCTGGTCGTGCAAATCGACGCCGCGACAACGGGGACTTTGACCAACCAGGTCACGGTCAGCGCCGATGCGGGAGACACCGATCCGAACAATGACGACGATACGGTGACCACCGAATTGACGCCCGCGGTCGATCTGGCGGTTACCAAGACCGTTTCGGAAACGACCGCCGGAGCCGGCACGGAGTTGACCTACACGATCATCGTCAGCAACGCGGGTCCCTCGGCGGCGACAGGGGTGACGGCGACCGATACGCTGCCCGCCGGCGTCGTGTTCGTCAGCGGAACGGGACCCGGCGGGGCGGCTTTGACGGCGAACGGACAAGACGTAGCGGTCAATCTCGGAACGCTGGCACCCGAGGGGACGGCCGAGTTCACGATCGTCGCGGAGATCGACAATGGGACCACCGCGGATCAGACCAACACGGTTACCGTCGCCACCCCGCTTAGCGAATCCAACACCGACAACAACACCGCGACCGCGACGACCGTGATCGATCGCCAGGATGCGTCGATCGAAGGCTTTGTCTACATCGATGCCAACGACGATGGGACGTTCGCGGCGGGCGAAACACCGTTGGCAGGGGTGACCCTGGACCTGACGGGAACCAACGCCGAAGGGCAGGCGGTTTCAGCGACCACCACGACCGATGCCGACGGGCGGTACCGCTTTAGCGGGCTGGAAGCAGGAACCTATCGGATCGATCAGCAGCAGCCGACCACCAGTCAGGTAGGAAGGCTGATCGCCGATGGGCAGGAAACGGTGGGGCAGAACGCCACCGCCGAGGTGGAAGAGAACGGCTTCAGCCAGATCATGCTGGGCGCGAACATCGAGGCGACGGACTTTAACTTCGGTGAAATCCCGGCTCCGATCAGCATCCGCTACATCATGTCCCAGCACTGTTCGTTCCTCGATCAACGGACGTAGCGTAAGCAACGGACTTATAGGTAAGCGAATGATTCTCTGGGGGGAGGATCATTCGTGAGGGAGGGTGACGCGGTGGCGTTTTCCAAGGCGGGAGCCGGTGGAAAGGGAGAATGCCATCCGTCACCCTCTCTCTTTTTGTGTGGGGGTAGGGGTTTGGGTGGTGCGGGAGCCCTCGCCTCGCATAGGCTAGGACCTCCCAGGGGGAGGGTGTCGCAATGTCCGGGCTGGGATCGGCTAGGGAGCCAAGGCGACATCGGGGCCGGGGGGGCCATCCGGTCCGAGCGGGCCGGGATCGCTGCCGGGGCCGGCCGGAATATCGACGTCGCCGCCGAGGCGACGGTTCAATTTTTCCAGCGTTTCGGCTTGCTCCACCAGCATTTCGGCGAAGGCTTCCCGCGTGTCATATTGCGGGTCGTTGATCGTCGCGACGGCTTCGGTGATCGCGTCGGCCAGCTTTTGCAGATTCTCCGGTTCGGCCGCCGCTTGCAGGGCTCCGGCAGGATTCTTGGGAGGCTCGGCGGTCGGGGAACCGGTCAGCCCCATCCGCCAAGACTGCAAGGCATGGTTCAATTTCCGCCGCACGGCAACCACTTCGATCGGCTGCGGGTTGGCGGCCCGTCCCGCCCCGCCGGGCATCATGCCGTATTCGGCCATGCCGCCCATGCCATAGCCCATCTCGCCAGAGCCGCCGTATTCGCCGCCCATTGCTCCGCCGGCGGCATAGCTGCCTCCCATCCCAGACCCTTCGGCTCCCATCGCGTATTCGCCCGAGCCATAACCACCGGCGCCGCCGGCCATCTGATTCATCCGTTCTTTGGAAGGATCGGTCAGGCGGGGTTGGTCGGGAACGGGGGCGGGACGGTCCAGCGAGGTCAGATAGTCGGATTGCTCGGTAAAGAAGTGCGACGCGTTGAAACTCCAGGCGACCGCCAGTTCGGTCGGTTGCGCGATCGGCTGCAGCTCCGCACCGAGTCGCGCCAGTTTTTGGGCGGCGTACAGCGAGATGATCGGCTCGGCATCCGGATCCGAGGAAAGCTGGATCAGGGTGTTGGTCAGTTTCTCAGCCGAATCCTGATCGTTCAGCACGTACAGGATGTCGAGTGCGTAGCGCTGCAAGAAGCCGTGCGCTGCGGGGTCGCGTCCCGCTGGCGGGGCGGCCGCGGCCAATTCGAACATCGCGTTTTGAATCAGCGGCTTGGCACGCGACGGGATCCGCTGGAACCCGTAGGCGACCCAGCGACGGAGTCCTCGGAGCGCCGCGGCGCGGACGCCGTCGGGATTCGCAGCATCGTTCCAGAGGGCGTACAGCGGCGCCAGCGCCGCGGCGCTGGGGGTCGGCGGCGTGCCCGTGCTGTTGTCCGCCGGCTTATCGTCAAGCTGCCCCAACAGCAATGTCGCATTGATGCGGGCCGTGGGGTGGTAGTTGCCCGCCGCGACTTCGCCCGCGCCGGTCTTAAGCCAACCGACCAGTTCGGAAGCGGAGGTCGCGTTGACCTTCTGCGAGCGCTCGACGTCTTTCAGCAACTCTTCCACGATCGAAGCGAGTTCGCCACGGGCGTCGGGTTGCGTCATCTTCTTAAAGATGTAGCCCGTGTAGTACCCCTTCATGTAGTTCCACGCTTCGGAACTGGTGTCCGCATTGCGACGGGTTACCATCTGCTTCTTCGCCGATTCGACCTTCTTGACGAACGCCGGATCCTGGAGGGCGTCGGGCAACGAGGCGACGTCGTATTTGCCGTCTTGGCCAAAACCTTGACCCGCCCAGAAGACCATCAAAAAGAGGGCGACAAAGAAGAAAACCATGGTGGCCGTCACCATTCCCGGTGACGAAGGCGTCGCGGCCCGGGCGAGGACGCGGGGGCCTGTAGAAGCGCCGTGGGGTCCGGTACCTGGAGAGTTCTTCATGGGGAACCGTCGGTGGTTGGTTGCATCGTGCGGGGGAGAAAAGAGGCTCGCGACGCCCGCCTGCAGGCGGCGCGCGGCCCAGTCTTAGTATCGCAACAATTGCGGCAACGTCAATCTTTTCCGGGGCCAGGCAGGGGGAAAATCGCCCCGTTTTGCAAGGCGGAGGCCACCAACGCCAGGTCCACGCCGGTCCCGCATAACGTCGCCAGATCCGCTTCGTCGCGGATCCCTCCCCCCGACAGCCACGTCGCGTCCGGAAAAGCTTGCTTTAAATTTTGACAGAGCAGCAGGTGGTCCGGTCCACCCCCCCCACCCACGGCGGCAAGATCGAGCACCAGAAAAGAACGCACGCCGACGGCGTAAAAGGCGGCCACGACGGCCTGAAGCTCAGCCGGCTCCGCGCCCGCCGCCCCGCTTTCTGCGCTCGCCCCCTGCGGAAGGCCCGCGCCGCGGGCTGCCTGCGGCAAAGAATCCGCAGGAAAGCACGGGGATTCAGCAGAGGGGGATTCAGCAGAGGGGGAATCAGCAGCCGGGGATTCAGCAGCCGGGGCGGGCAGCAACAGCCGGCCAGCGACCAGATCGATGCTGATGGTGATTCGATCGGCGGAAAAAGCCGCCAACCAATCGGCAGCCAGCCGAGGGGCAATCCCGATCGCTTCGGTCGCCAGGATCCAGTGAACCTGCCGCCGAGGGCGCTCCGGCCACGGCCAGGCGGCGAACGTTTCCTGCGGCCCGCCACGAAAGCCGGCGTCGATCCAAAGCGGCGCTCCCAGCTCGGCCAAGCGTTCCAGCCAGGCTGTCTGCCGAGGCCCGCCGGTCAGGGCATCGAGGTCGGCGACGTAAAGTCCGCCCAAGCCGCGGTCGAGATAAAACTTGGCCAGCGTCAACGGGTCGCTGCCGTCAGCCGGTGGGGCGTGCGTGCTTTCGGCGACCGGAGCGGTCAAGACGACGGGACGGTAACGATCACGCTGGCCGCCGACGCCGCGGACCGCCCTGCCTCGCTGCAGGTCGATGACGCCGACTACCTGGTGACGCACGGGCCGTTACTCGGGCAAAGCAAAAACCGATTCGACTTTGACGATCGCGTAATCGTCCGGAAAGGTGTGGATCGCTTGGATCATCATCGACCGGCAACGCGTGTCGACGTGGATGTAGCTCAACGCCCCCAAGGCCATCCGACCGCTCGAATCGAAGGTGTGCAGCAATCCCTCGGTCGGACCGCTACCGAGTTGCTGTTGGAACGCCCAAAACATGTCGGGAGCGACCGGTTCCAACTGAAACGACGTGCGGTAGGTGACGCCGTCATGAATCCGCAACTCTTCGCGGTGGTTGCCTTTGAGCGAACAGGACAGCAGCTGCCGTTTCTCCGGCAGCGGCTGCCGCGCCGAGGTCGCTACCTCGCACAGCGTCACCCCGCCCCCACGCCAAGTGATCACATGCCCGCAGTTGGTGATGTCAATCTTGGCATTGTAGGCGGTTCGCTGAATCCTTCGCGATTTGTGCTGCTGGTACAGCTCGGGATGCAGGGAACGTCCAAAAACTCGAAACGCGAGTTCGGCGACCTTGGGGCGAACCGATAACACTGTCGATGGGTCCTGTCTAGTTTGGTACCGCGATTGAAAGCAAATCAGCAGACGAGGGGGGGCCAGCTGGCCCCGCACACCGGGTCGAGAAGCAAGCCGGTCGGAGGACCGGCCTGACCGCCGAGCTAGCAACCGGGAAGTCAGCGTTTCAGCAGACCGACTACTCGGACAGCCCTGCGGACGACTCGCTGCCGCGTTGCGTTTTCGCATTATACGCCCAGAGGGAACCAGAACCAAAGAGCGGTTGCAAAGATCTTCAGAACGTTTTCAATGGGGGGATCGTACGAAGTGCCCCACGCAAGAAACTCTTCGCTGAGTTGCAAAGATCTTCAGAACGTTTTCAATGGGGGGATCGTACGAAGTGCCGCACGCCAGAAACTCCTCGCCGAGTTGCAAAGATCTTCAGAACGTTTTCAATCGAGCTTTGAAAATCTTTGCCGGACCGCATGCCGCCTCCCCCGGACGTCGTTCCGCATTCCATCGACCGCCGCAGGAATCCCGATGGTCATCGTCATCGACAATTACGATTCGTTTACCTTCAATTTGGTGCAACGGCTTGGCGAAATCGATGGCCAGCTCGAAATTCGCGTGTTTCGCAATGACGAATGCAGCGTCGACGAGATCGTGGCGATGCAGCCCAGCCGGTTGATTGTTTCGCCGGGGCCCTGCACGCCGAACGAAGCGGGCATCAGTGTGCCGCTGATCCAGCGGATCGGAGGGGAGGTGCCGTTACTGGGCGTCTGCCTAGGACATCAGTCGATCGGGCAGGCTTTCGGGGCGACGATTATCCGCGCCCCGCAGTTGATGCATGGCAAGACGGATCGGCTGCAGCACGACGGCAGCGGCCTGTTTGCCGGCTTGGACAATCCGTTCGAGGCCACGCGGTACCACAGCCTGGTGATCGACCCGGCGACGGTCCCCGAAGCCTTGCAGGTCTCGGCCTGGACCGATACCGGCGGCACGCGGCAGATCATGGGCATCCGGCACCGCGCGCAAAAGATCGAAGGCTGGCAGTTCCACCCGGAAAGTTTTTTAACGGGCGAAGGGACCGAGATGCTCAGGCATTTTCTGGCTTGGTAAGCCACGGTTTGATCAGTTTTCCCCCGACATCGGTCAAGCGGAAATCGCGTCCTTGGAAGCGATAGGTCAGCTTCAGGTGATCGAGCCCGAATTGGTGCAGCATCGTGGCGTGCAGGTCGTTGATGTGGACCGGATTCTCGGTCACGTTCCAGCCGATTTCGTCGGTCGCCCCGTAGACTTGGCCCCCTTTTAAACCGCCGCCGGCCATCAGCATGCTGAAGGAGTACGGGTGATGGTCGCGGCCGGTGCCGACTTCGCGTTTGCCTCCGCGGTTTTCTCCCAGCGGCGTCCGTCCGAATTCGCTTCCCCACACGACCATCGTCGAATCGAGCAAGCCCCGGGCTTTTAGGTCCGCGATCAAGGCGGCGATCGGCTGGTCGACGCACCCGGCGTTATACGGCAGTTCCTTGGGGATGTTGCTGTGATGATCCCAGGACGCATAGATGATGTTGATGAAACGCACGCCGCGTTCGACCATCCGCCGGGCCAGCAGGCAATTCTTGGCAAAGCTTTGATAGGTATCGCCTTGCTTGCCGCGTCCCCCCAAATCCTTCGGCTCGGGGCGATCCAGGCCGTACGCCTGCCGGGTCGCCGCGGTTTCTTCCGACAGATCGATCAGCTCCGGGGCCGCCGATTGCATCCGGTAGGCGAGTTCGTACGACGCGATCCGCGCCGCGATGTCGGGGTCGCGCACCTCCGCATAGCGATCGCTGTTCAGCCGCTGCAAGACGTCCAAACCTTCGCGCTGCAGCGACATCGGAATCCCGTCGGGCGTGGCCAGGTTGAGGACCGGTTCTCCCTGGTTGCGAAACAACACCCCGGCGTAACTGGACGGCAAGAAGCCCGACTGCCAGAGGGTCGCGCCGCCGGACGAACCACGGCCACTGTTCAGGACGACGTAGCCCGGCAGATTCTGTGAGGGGCTTCCCAGCCCATAGTTCAACCAAGAACCCATCGTCGGCAATCCAAACGTCCCCCGCCCGCACTGCATCATCAGCTGACCCGGGTGATGGTTGAATTGCTCGGTGTGCAGCGAGCGAACCAACAACAGATCGTCCGCCACACCGCCCAGGTGCGGCAACAGTTCGCTGAGCTCCATCCCGCATTCGCCGTGGCGATGGAAATTGTAAGGGGACCCTTGCAGCAAGGCTTTGTCTTTTTTGATAAAGGCAAAGCGAACGTTTTCCAGCATCGAATCGGGCAGCGGTTGTCCGTGTCGCTCTTTCAGCACTGGCTTGTCATCGAACAGGTCGAT
>CAYNVI010000200.1:0-8179 GCA_964400585.1 uncultured Pirellulaceae bacterium
CGCGGAGCAGTCGCGAAGCGGTCGTTAAACGCGTCTCGGTGATGAACTGGCTTGGCGTCAGGCCGAACAAGCGTTTGGTCGCGGTTACTGTACGGTTGGGCATCTCAGTGTAGCGAATGAAAGTTGTGCATCTTGAAAATCAAACGAATTTTCGCCCCCCGCGCTGGACTGCCGCTCGCCGAAACTTCCTCCAACTGGTCGGGCGGCAAATCGGTGCCGGTGTTCGACCGCACCGTTCTCGAGGTGGAAACAGTCGCGGTGGAAACAGCCTGTGGCTTGACCGGCTTGGGCGCAGCCTGCCCGCTAGGGCCCTATCCGCTCATTCTCGCCGGCGGCAGTAAGCTCGGCCTGAACCACGGCCGCTACCTCCAGTACAGCGAAGACGTTCCCCTGTCGAACCTGTTCGTCACGATGCTCGAGCGCATGCAACTTCCTGTCACGTCGTTCCAGGACAGCACAGGCGGTTTGCCGGAACTGGTGAGTTGAACGAAGACGGGTGTACCAGGCAAACGCCTTCCTCACTCCAGACGCTTCGGAATCGGCATGGCTTCGACGGCTTCTCCCCATCGCACCCTGCGAAGCACCTGAGCATGTGCAAGAGAGCGTTCGCACGCGGATCCCGCGTTTTGCAGAAGGCGGCCGCGAGGCCCCTGGGGACGAGGAAAAGCCGGTCGGACCAGGCTCTGCGAAATCGACGGAGTCACCTAGATGCCGTCGCTCCAAAGTTATTCCAAGTGAGTCCTGTGCACGTGCTGACTCCGGTCAGCCGACTTGACGGTCGGCTCGATCGTCAAATTACGATGCATGTCCTTGTTTTCCTCAATTTAGGCAGACAGGATAACGTTGGTGTCTTGAGTATGTGACGCCTTCGGACGGCGTTCGAAACACCTCGATGCCGCACGTGTTCGCGGACCGCCTGTCTTCAGCAGAGGAGACTCTTATGCGACGTTCACGTGGTTACCTGCCAACGCTGACGGACATTTGGGGCATCGAACTGCCGGACAATCGCCCGCTCGATGGTCAAAGCATGACAAGGGTGCTGTTCCACGACCGCTCGGCTCCGCGTGAGAAAACGCTGCCTTGAGAGATCGGCGGGCGTCGCTCGATCATGGACGGCCAATACAAGCTCATCTCGAATAACCGCGGCATGAGCTGGACCCTTTACGACACCATCGACAAGCGGGCCGCCACTCTTGGCCGGTTGGCAGGCGTCCCCTCGGGCATCCCGCGAAACCCTCGTTTAAGTTTATAGCCTGCTATTTTTATAGGAGCATTTCGATGAGAGCCACAGCGTTTTTGAGTGCCGCCCTGGCGTTCGTGATCGGCGGTCTCACCGCCCCCGCCCAAGCGGCGCCGGACCAGCCCAACATTCTATTCATCATGGCAGATGATCTCGGCAAGGAATGGATCTCCGCCTATGGGGCCGAGGACGTCGAAACGCCCCACATCGACCGACTGGCCGAGACGGGCATGAAGTTTACCAATGCCTACTGCATGCCCCAATGCACGCCGACACGTGTGACGCTGCTAACCGGGCAATACCCCTTCCATCATGGTTGGACCAATCATTTCGACGTGCCGCGTTGGGGCAGCGGCGCGCATTTTGATGCGGAGCGCAACGCCTCGTTTGCCCGGCTGCTCCGCGAGGCCGGCTACGCGACAGCCATTGCCGGCAAGTGGCAGATCGACGATTTCCGCGTGGAGCCGCGTGCGCTTTATGCCGCGGGCTTCGACGCCTGGGCGATGTGGACCGGTGGCGAAGGCGGCAACCGCAGCAGCAACAAACGCTACTGGGATCCTTACATCCATATGGGGGACGCGATGGAGACCGAAAGCCGCACCCATCATGGCAAGTACGGGCCCGACATTTACACCGACTTCCTGATCGACTTTATGGAGAAGCACAAGAACGAGCCGCTGCTGCTGTTCTATCCCATGTGCCTGGTCCATGCTCCCCGCCCGGCCACGCCGGATCATCCCGACTTAGAGGGCGATAAGAAGGTGCGGCACACCGCGATGGTGCGGTACATGGACAAGCTGGTCGGCCGCTTGGTCAAGGCGCTGGAGACGAACGGGATTCGGGATGACACGATCGTGATCTTCACCACCGATAACGGCACCGCCGGAATTCAAACCACAGCCAATGGCCATCAGTTTAACGGCTCCAAGGGCAATCGGATCGAGCCGGGCGTGTCGATGCCGTTCATCGTGAGCTGTCCGGGGATCGTGCCGGAAGGCGTCGAGACCGATGCATTAACCGACTTCACCGACATTCTCCCGACATTTGCGGAACTGGCAGGCACCCAGCCCAATGACCGGTGGCAGGTGGATGGCCATTCGATCGCCCCGGTGATGCTGGGTAAAGCCGAGCAATCGCCGCGAGAATGGATCTACGCGCAGGGGGGTGGCGTGGGTTCCTTCGAAAACCAGCGCGTTGTCCCGCAAAAGCAGTACGACGAGCGGGTGATTCGGGGTAAGCGGTGGAAGCTGTGGGTCGATGACAGCCGCAGGGCGGTCGCGCTGTACGACCTGCAGAATGATCCATGGGAGAAGAACAACATGATCGACAGCGACGATCCCCAGGTCCAGGCGGCCAGGCAACAGCTGATGTCGGTCATCAAGCAGATGCCGAAGGTGGACGCGGCTCCGCGCTACGACCCCAACCCGGCGATGCCGTGGGACCGCTACGACAGCTACAAGGGGATGCTCGAGGCGCCGAGTCGGCGTGTTCGCGACTGAGGCCTTGTTCTTCCTGCAGCGATACCAACGGATCCACCGCCTCATCCATTTCCAGCAGTCCTGGGACTTGACCTGGGCGGTTGCCTGGCGAGGCTTCGCCGGGCAACCGCCCAGATCAAGTCCCGCTACGCGATCGGACCTATCCCTTTTTGCAGAACAATTGTCCCGATTGTTTCGGAGCAATTGAGGACAATTGCGCTACACTTGCTCGCTACGGCCGAGATGATGCCACTTCCCATGTCGTTGGTTTCGACTTCCTGTCAGGTCGGCAACTCGCCCGGCGACCTTTCGCGGATCGCACGTCCGCGGACGAGGTAGTAAACGATGCCCGTGGCAGCGCCGCCGAGGTGCGCGCCATGGCCGATCGGCCAGCCGCCGTTCGCCCCGACCTGCTGGAACAGGCCCCAGAGATCGATACCGATGAAAAGGAATGCGGCCGCGATCGCGGGCAATGGCAGGACGAAGAAGAGCAGGACCTTCGCCTTCGGGAACGCTAAGGAGAAGAACATCAGCACGGCCGCGATCGCGCCGGACGCCCCGAGAGCGGCCTGCTCCGGGCTCCCCAGCAGGGACGCCGACAGGCCGGCGTGCGCGCAGGAGGCAATGACGCCCGAGACGAGGAAAAAGACGAGAAACTCGGCCGATCCCAGCAGCCGCTCGACCGGCGGCCCGAAGCTCAGTAGCACAATCATGTTGACGAACAGGTGAAACAGCAGGTTGTGCGAGAAGACCGACGTCACCAGCGTCCAGACCCGGCCCCCCTCCAGCTGGCTCCAGCTGACCAGGAAGTGCGAGCCCATCGCCTGCAGCGGCAGCACGTGCCAGAGCACGAACACGACCACGTTGATGACCACGATCGCCTTCACGACCGTACTGGATCCTCTTTCCGCCGTTCGCTCCGCCATCGCGTTTCCTGCCTCTTCCTTCGACGCCTACTGAATTGATACCGATGCCCCCCGCGATCCAGCGGCCGAGCCACTGCCCGCGACAATCACTCACCCTGCACGTTTGCCGTTCGGAGGGCAACCACACCGGTTGACGGCCAGATGGTCCGGATTGCCCCGCACCCGCTGGCAGGCGAAGTCCCCGTTGGGCTCGCTGCCGATGACCGTGAGACGCAGTGCGGAAAGTGAAAACGGGTGCGATGCTCGCAATTGTCGCGACATCGTTGCCCGTTCGCTAGTCCTTCAGGTAACCGCCAAGCTGCTTCACGGGCGGTGGGCCAGCGCGACGCGATCAAGACCGTCACGATCCCTCGCGCCGCAACGCCGAAGCACGCTCCTGCTCAAACGTTCGGCTGACCTTTTTGACAGCAAGGGGGCGACCAGCCGCAACTAGAGCCGTGCGGCTAATCACGACGGATGAACTTCTGGGCACGTTTGCCGATAATGTCACCCACGTAAATATTGCCGTTGGAATCGAGGGCGAGGGCGTGCAGCCAGTTCACTTCCCCCGGCTGCTCTTGACCGTCGGCTCCTTTCGGGATCGTCCACAGCTGCAACAACTTTCCCTTCGTATTGAACTTCATCAGCACCTGGTCCTTGGGGGGACAACTGAGCGGCGCGTCAGGATAGTCGGGGTCTTGTCGCCAGGGCATCGGTGACGCACCGCACACCCAGATGTGATCTTCCGGCGTGACCCAAAAACCCCATGGAATGACGATGTTGTCCCAGCTGCCGACCAGCTCGCCGTCCTGGTTGTAGACCATTACCCGCGCGTTGTTGCGGTCGGCCACATAGAGCTGACCAGTCGAATCCATAGCGATGGCGTGTGGAAGTGAGAACTGCAGCGGACCGGTGCCCAGGCTACCCCATGCCTTCACGAAGTTGCCGTCCTTGTCGCAATGGACGATGCGATTGTTGCCGTACCCGTCGGCAATGAAGATGTCTCCATTGGCGGCGATCGCCATGTCGGTCGGTTTGTCGAAATGCGTTTCGTCAGCGCCGGGGACACCAGGCGTGCCGATCGTTTGCAGTATCTTCCCCTCGGGGCTGAATTTGCGAACAACGTGCAAGCCGATGTCCGCCACCCAAATATTTCCGTCGTCATCGATCTTCAGATGATGCGCTGTGGCGATCGTGTCCTCACCCCATGAACGCACCAGTTCGCCTGCGGGGGTGTAGACCTGGATCGGCGGCGTCGAACGCGTGAACACATAGACTTGATCCTCTGCGTCGACCGCGACTCCGGGCACCGCTTCCCACTGAAACGCTTCCGGCTTTCGGGGCCAGTTCGGATCGACTTCATACCAGGGTGCCATGTTCACGCGTGGATAATCGGGACTCTTGCCCGGGTCAAGTTCGTCCGCGCTCTCTTGCGCCGGTGCGAAGTGAGCGATGCTGCTGACCAGGATGAGCAACAGGATGGTCCGAAGACATTTCATGATGTAGGACTCGCGGTTTAAACGGGGGTTCAGGACATAAAAGCGGCGGGGCAAAGCGGAGCCATCGTCCGCACCGCTCGCTGCCAAAGTCTAACGAATCCCGCCGCAGCCATGGGCGCGTCCATGGATGGCGGCAAGTCAGGTCGAACGCTCAATCGTTTCACGGTAGCTCGCAACCGCGAAACAGCATGCGGACTTGGTCCTCGAGCTCATTTCACAGGCGCACCGAACTCAACTGCATTTCAGTTGTCGTCCCAATCTGGTGGATGAAGCGGACAACAGATTCATCGAGGCCACGATCGTCGCTGCGGGAATCATTGTGACGCACAACGTCCGCGATTTCGCAAAACCGGATCTCGCAAAGCACGGGTGGGAGGTGATGACGCCCGTTGAACTCACATCACTCTTCAATCGGAGCCCTAACCATGGCGACTCTGTCTTTACGCATGAGGGATGACCTGAAGGCAAAAGCACAGGAACTGGCCAGTCAGCAGGGGGTTTCGCTGAACAGCTATATTAACGCGACACTCGCAGCAACGGTCGCGACCAGCCCCGTCAGAAACCAAAAACCGAGGGCCGCGAGAGGCTCCGCCGGGCGTCTTGAAAAGAGGCCTTGAACGTCGGTGCGTTCCTCACGATGTCAAAGCCTTAATGGTTACCCGCACTCCGCTGTTGTCCGCGCCGGAGGCATCGAACTGGTAGCGTTAGTCAGCATCATCACGGTTCAGGCACCGCATCGTCTGTGCGAACAATATAACCAGCGCCAGCACACCGAAAGCTGTGGTCAGCAGTGCGTACACGAGGCCTGCGAGCAAATCATCGTTTCCGGTCCACAGGTGCATTGGGAGTGCGAATATGCCGAACGACATCGGTAAGAAAATGAGCCACACACCCACGAGCACAAGTTTTGTTCTGGGGGCGTTTGAAAGCGCACTGTATTTCGGAACGCAATTATCGTGAATTACGTCCTGGTTAAGCCGGTCGCTAAGCGGCGTGTAGGACGTCGTTTCGTCGGCGTCAGGTTTGGGCATCGGTCAAGGCTACCATCCTGGAACAGGTGGTGAAAAAGAATCCCGAACGAGACGGACATCGAATGACCTGGACCCGAAATCCCATAACCTGTGAGAGGGCAGAGAATTTCTCGCTGTGAGGGGCCAAAATGGGCTCGGAATCGGGTCGTCCGGGTGCCTGCGCGCGAGCGCGGCGAGAGGGCGGGAAATCGCGAAAAGTACTGGAAAAGCACGAAAAAAGCCGACGTTTGGCGGGGGCCAAGCGTCGGCTTTTGTGTTTACCCGTGGCTGGTCGGTTTTCCAACCAGACAGCCAAAGATGTCTTTGACGAATTAGGACGACCAGGTTGAATCGAGTCGCGTTCTTTACGCTGGCTGCGAAACGCGACTTGGCCCTCGCAAGAGACTGGGACGAAAACGAGCGTCAGGGGTTGGGTCTCGAATTTGTCGACGAAGTTCGACACGCAACGAACAGGATCGAGTCGAACCCTGAACAATTCGCGACGGTCCATCGCGACGCCCGGCTGTGCCCAGTGAAAAGGTTCCCATACACCATCGTCTTCCGTTTTGTCGATCGCTTTCCTGAAATCCTTGCAGTGATCCATGGTCACCGAGACCCTGAAACATGGAAGGGCAGAAGCTAGCTCACATGCCTAGAACGGCGCCTCTTCAAGTGCCTCGTTCGGAATCTCGCCCAGCTCGTACTTGATGATTCGGTCGTACTTTTGACCGGCGATGGAGCGAACGGTGATTCGTTCTGGGAACGCCAGCAGTCCGGCATCGGCAACCTCGAGGGCGTCTTCAGCGTTCTCCGGCAACGGATCGAGACATCGCTCGCCCCACCAACGGACCGCCTTGGCTCGCGCGCATCCATACAGTGAAACAGGCTAGCCAGAAACTCCTAAGTGCTAGCGTTACACACATGAACATCTAAATCGTAGCATTGACACGTTAGGTCACGGGTCGAAAAAGTCTCCTTGCTGCTACGGGGAAACTGCCTCTTGGAGCACCGCCCACTGCCCCCGTTGCTCCTCCCAGTCGACTGTCGAGGCGATCTGGCGGAGCGATTTTTCGTGGATCGGGTCGCGCCCTTTCTCGATCAACGGCAGGTGCAACAGTTCCTCCTGGATGTCGGGAGCCAGCAGATTCAGCGACAGAATCTGGGAAACGCGGGGCTGACTGACGTGTCCGCGGCGGGCGATTTCGCCCAGGTCGGCTACTTCGCCGCTGCGAAGCATCGCGTCGTACTGGATCGCCAGAGCCATCAGCCGACTGATCCGGGGCGTCTTCCCCGTTCGCAGGCCGGGTGGGGGGGAGTTGCGTTTCACCCGGCGGCGCCGCTTGGGGCCGAGGTCGAGATTGAGTTTCCGTTTGACAGTGGTCATGCAAGGGCCTCGGCGGGGCTGGCTCCAATGGTTTTGATGGCCATGGGATGGAAGGAAGCCGGGGATCCCAGGAGACGGAAGGCTGCGGAGCCGGTTTTGGCGCTTTTGGGACGGTTTCTCGCCGCGCGGTCATCCGCAGTTCGGCCTCGCCCGCAAGTTCGGCCGCACGTTTTTTCGCGGCGCGGCTCAGCCCGACCCCCTCATCTTCAGCCTGAAGTTTCCAGGCGAGCCGACGGGCCAGATAGCGCTTGTGGAGACTGCGGCAGGGCTCTCGAAAGACCTCCTCGTACCGCTCGATCAACTGCTGGTGTCACTGGGCGCTTGAAAAGGGACCACCTATGGGCGCCTCTGGTCCCTTTTGAAGTTGATGGGTGGAATTCGGGCGATTTCGCCTGAACTACGCTTCTTTTTCGGCTCCGGAGCCGGGGGGCGCTTTGGCCCCTTTTGAACTTTTCTCGGCATTCTTCAGGCGGTAGCTGCGGCCGGTGATTTTCAAAATCTCCGCCGACTGCAAGAATCGACCGAGGATCGCGCTGGCGCTCGGCACGTCACCGATCCGCTTGCTCCAATCCTCCAGCGGACGGTTCGTCGTCATCATCGTGCTCCGAACCTCGTGGCGACGCATGATGATCTCGAACAGGTACTCGCCGCTCCGCTTGGGAA
>CAYNVI010000201.1:0-8166 GCA_964400585.1 uncultured Pirellulaceae bacterium
CGGCTTTTGGAAGCGATCGCTCGAATAGAGGAAGACCGGATTCTTCTTTAAGGCAGGCGTGGTCGGGCAGAAGAAGGGGACAGTGACCATGTAGGCGGCGTCCTGGACCAGGATTCCGACGTAGCGGTGATCAGGATGGTAATCCCAGGGGCGATGGGCGATCACGATGTCGGCGTTCCATTGCCGGATCAAGCGCGTGATCTTGCGACGGTTTTCCAGCGTCGGCATCAGTTCGCCGTCGTGGATATCCAGCACTTCGCTCGCCACCCCCAAGCGTTTGGCGACCTCCCCCGACTCCGCCGTCCGTCGCTGCGCCAACGGCCCCCCCGCCATCGCCCAGTGTCCGATGTCGCCGTTGGTGACCGAGACCAGCTTGACATGATGCCCCTGGGCGGCCCACATCGCCGCAGTCCCCCCGCTCTTGTATTCAGCGTCGTCGGGATGCGCCCCGAAGCAGATGATTCGCAGCTTCGCTTCGGCCCCCGCGGCGGCGGGCTCCTCGGCTGGCAACGGGCCTCCTCCGATCGCCAGCAGGAAGCAACCAATCCCCAGTCCGACACCGATCCCTAACCGTTTCCCGACACGCATTCTGCAACCTCTGTTGGCAAGCAAGCTCTCGATGGGGGAGCGTGAAACGTCCCGACCCGCAACCGGCGTCGCTCGCGGACAAGCGACCCGACCGGCAGCCCGCAGGACCCCTGCGGCGTCGCAACATCTTACCAGGGGAGCGACGTCAAGTGCATCGGCGGCCGCGGAGCCGCCCCGAACAGCCATCACCCAATGTGCGTCAATGCACACTCCGAGGGGGTAACTCCGTGCGGCGTCGCGCCTCCGGGCCTCTCGGCTGCACGAATCGCCCGCCCCGTACTGCGGAGCGGGCCCCCTGGCTCCCATTTTCTGCAGGAACGGCACGCCATTCCTTCTCTGGCAGGCCATCGCCTCGATGAATCGAGACCGAGCGAGCGGACGGCTGAGCGGTCGACGGAACGCGATCACCGGCGAAGCCGCCCGCGCGTTTGCCAACGCCGATCCATCGCGTCCGCAGCATTTCGCAACCTGGCTTCGTCGGCGGCAGTGCCGATCGAGGCCCCTTTTAGTCAGGAGTCCGCTTCCATGACCACGACCACCCAGATCGCCCAGCAAGACTGGCCCGCTTTCTTTACCCGGATTTCGAATGAGAACCAGGGGCGTTCGCTGACCCTGGCGGTCGTGGACCCGAACGCGGGCGAGTCGGGAACCCACAAGCAGGGGAAACTGATGGCAATCGACTACGACCCGGCCGGTGAGGGGGACGACATCGTGATCTCGACCGGCGTGGACGAGCTTGGCTATTCGCATCCGATCCCGCACCCCACCGAGGTGTGGAGTGCCGAGGAGGGGAACGGCAAAGTCGCCGCTTTGGAAATCGTGGACCGTAGCGGTGCCAAAAGCATCCTCCGTTTTTCCGCGGCGTAAGGGGCACGGCGCAAGCGGCACGGCATAAGCGGCACGGCGTAAGGGGACCGCGCGGTCGAAATCGCATAAGCGACCGTGGTCGGCACCCGACCGGTCAGCCACCGCCCGCCTGCCGCGGGGCGACCCCTTGTCAAGCTGTGAAGGTGGTCTGGGGGAGGTTGCTTGTCGCGACGAGCCCCCTCGCATCCCTTTCACCACTGGAGTCTCCCATGAGTAACGATCGGACCAACACGCAGAACTGGCCCGACTTGGCGATCGGTCTTTACGATCGGCTGACCGGCCGCGACGCAGAAATCACCTACGAATTTGACAACCTCGATGTGCGGGTTCCCAGCCGGACCGGGAGTGACGCCGAACACGCGCACTGGAACCTGCAAGGCCGGGTTCGCGTCAGTACCCGCAATCAGCCGCAGGAATCGGCGTGACTCGTTCTCGCCAACGGCTTGGTTTCACGGGCTTTCTCGACCTGCAAGGAGACGGCGATTGGGTGCGGATCGAGAGCCCCGATGATACGGCGCCCGTCCGCATCACCCTCTCCTCCGCTGACGCGTTGCGGCGGCTGGCCAATCCGTCGTTCGCGCCTGCGGTCTTGATTCGCAGCTTCGCCTGGATGACGCCGCAGCCACTGGAAATCTTCATCGGGTCGCAGCGGGCCCTTCAACTGCACGGCGTCGATTCTTGGTGGGGCCAACGGCTGCTCGCCGCACCGGTGACGATCCGGATCGCTGATTGGAGGCTAGCCTGGCGGATCTGGCGGGCCTTGTAGGTCCACACGCAGTGGGAATGCATGGTCTTCCTGCGAACTTGAATGGCGATGAAGTTCGCCGGCGTCACCGAGTCGGCGGTGGAGCTGTCGAGGTAGAGAGGGGTCGGGGAATTCGAGCACGAGCACGAGCACCGCGATGCTGAGCACGACTACGACGAACAGGCAGTAGCTTCGGTTGACCGCAGGATCGCGTCATGGGATTCTGAAGTCGAGCGCCAAATGTTCGCTCCCCCTTAACCGCCCCGTTCCGAATGATCCGGAGGAAATCGTAAACGATGCGGTCGTTCACAAGCCTGTTTTCGACGACTCCGACTGCCGAAGATTTTGGCAAACTCCTGCTTCGCGTATCCATCGGCGGGCTGATGCTGTTCCACGGGGTGGCCAAACTGATCGGCGGGATTCCCGCCGTCACTGAGATGGTCACCTCCGCGGGACTCCCCGCGGCTTTGGCGTACGGAGTCTATGTGGGGGAAGTCATCGCCCCGCTGCTGATCATCGTCGGGCTGTTGACCCGCATCAGCGGGCTGGTGTTCGCGGTAAACATGGCGATGGCCGTTCTCCTGGGCCACCCCGGTCAGATTCTCCAGCTCGGCGAGCACGGGGAATGGGCGATCGAGCTGCAATTACTCTACCTGCTGGGGGCTTTGGCGATCAGTTTGCTTGGTCCGGGCAAGCTGGGCTGGGGTCGTCAACACGGTTGGCTCGCCTGATCCCCTCCCCTGTTGGCGGGCATTCTCTTTTCTCTGGCATCCCGGTTGCCCTTTGCTCGCGTCCCAGCGGCCTTCGCCATGGTCGGCATCGCTTGCGATCCGTGGGACCTCGCGAGCCGCGGTGCCGACCGCCAGCCCTGCGGATCGCCGGGCATGCTGGCGGCGGTTAAGATGGATCGCTTCCCCCAGCACGCCTCCCTCGTTCGCGCCGCGCGCTGCATCCGGCGTTCCCCCTGCTTTCGAGAGCCCCTTGAACCGGTCCCTCCAGTCCTTGCTGTTGGTCCTGCTGCTGTTCGGACTGATCCTCGGCGTCACCGGCTTGTTGATCACCAGTGTCAAGGTCGTGTTATTGGTCTTTGCAGGGATCCTGTTTGGGATCTTCCTGAATGGCATCAGCCGTTGGGTTCAGGATCATACGCCGATTTCCTACCGCTGGTCGTTGATGCTGGTCCTCTCGATCCTGTTGGTGGTAGCAGGCTACGGCATCTACCGGATGGGCTCCATGGCGGGCCAACAAGCGACCGAGTTGTGGGCACAACTGCGGGCGGCTGCGATCGACTTGACGGAACGTTTGCAGGAGAACCCGCGGCTGCAAGACTACCTGCCGGAAACCTCCGATCTCCAAGCCCGTCTGGCAGCAGGCGGATTCTTACCGCGTCTGATGCACGGATTGCAGTGGCTGCTGTGGGGAACCACCGCGTCGTTGTTGATTTTTTTTGTCGGCCTGTACGTCGCCTTTTCGCCGGGACTTTACCAAAGCGGGCTCATCCGGATCTTTCCGCAGCCCCATCGGCCGCGGGCCACCGAAGTCCTGGGCAAGCTGCATACGACGCTGCGTTACTGGATCACCGGACGGCTGATCTCGATGACCTTGATCGGCGTGCTCACCGCCTTCGGGATGTGGCTGCTGGGGATCCCACTGCCGATTTCGCTGGGGGTCGTCGCGGCCCTGCTGACCTTTGTCCCCAATATTGGCCCCGTGCTGGCGACGCTTCCGCAGGCGTTGCTGGCCCTTAAGGTGGGGAGCGATACGGTCCTCTACGTGCTGCTTTTCAATGTGGCCCTGCAGACGCTGGAGAGCTATCTGATCACCCCGATGGTGCAGCGTTATGAGGTCCGTCTGCCGCCGGCGCTGACGATCTTTGCCCAGCTGCTACTGAGCGTCTGGCTGGGGGTGATCGGACTGATGATGGCGGCTCCCTTAACCGCGGGAACGCTGGTGCTGGTCGAGACGCTGTATCTCCGCGACCACCTAGGCGAGCCCGCCGAGGAAGAACCTGCAGCGGAAGAACCTGCAGCGGAAGAACCTGCAGCGGAAGAACCCGCAGCGGAAGAACCCGCAGCGGAAGAACCCGCAGCGGAAGAACCCGCAGCAGGAGACGAGTCCGAAGAAGAAGCGCGGAACCCAGACTGAGCGCCCCTCCGCAAAGTTTTGCCTCCGTCGCCGGGCGGGGCGAGGCGAGAGGAACGATCGGTGCCGCGGCTCGGCCGCCTGCTTGGTTTCCCGATCGGCTTGGACTGCCAGGCGGAATTGACCCCTGTGAGGGGACCCAAGAGAATATTCACCCTGCCCCCCATCTCCCCCTGATTGGCACTCCTCCATGCACTCCTTGATCGCGTCGGTACCGCGCCTCGCCTTCCTCCTGATGCTGTTTTCCCCATTCGCGGCGGTCGGCTCGGCTGCCGACCCTCGGCCTCGCCCCAACATCATCTACATCATGGCCGACGATATGGGCTATTCCGACATCGGCTGCTACGGCAGCGAGATCGAAACGCCCCACCTCGACGCCCTGGCCGCCGATGGCTTGCGATTCACCCAGTTCTATAACACCGCGCGGTGCTGTCCGACGCGGGCCAGCCTGCTGACCGGGCTGTACCCGCACCAAGCCGGGATCGGGCACATGATGAACGACCGCGGCCACCCAGGTTATCGCGGCGATCTGAATCGGCACTGCGTCACGATCCCCGAAGTCTTGCAGTCGGCCGGTTACCGCTCTTACATGGCGGGCAAATGGCACGTGACCAAGCAGGCCCACGCGAAGAGCCCTGCCGACAAACACAACTGGCCGCGGCAACGCGGTTTCGACCGCTTTTACGGCACCATCCACGGGGCGGGCAGCTTCTTCGATCCCAACACGCTGACCCGCGGCAACCAGTACCTCTCGCCGTTCGCCGATCCCGCCTACCCCTTGGCCGAGCAGGAAGACGAAACCTTCTACTACACCGATGCGATTGCCGACCATTCGGTCCGGTTCATCCGCGAACACGAGCGGGGGGCAGAGGACCGCCCCTTCTTCCTGTATGTCAGCTTTACCGCGGCCCATTGGCCGATGCACGCCCGCGAACAGGACATCGCCAAGTACGCCGGCCGGTACGATGCCGGCTACCAGGCGATCCGCGATGCCCGCTACCGCCGGATGGTGGAACTGGGAGTGATCGATGCCGCCAGCACGATCAATTGGGAGATCCCCGAGGACTGGAAAGAGACCGAGCACTGGGAATGGGACAAGCGGAACATGGAGGTCTACGCCGCCATGATCGACCGGATGGACCAAGGGATCGGGCAGATCGTCACCGCATTGCAAGAGACGGGCCAGTGGGACGACACCCTGCTCTGCTTCTTTCAGGACAACGGCGGATGCGCCGAAGCTTACGGCCGCCGCGGCGAAGGCACCGAACGCGCACCGCAACCGACCCGCGATCCGTTGCCGGACGACTACCTGCAACCCGACATGCAACCGAAGCAAACCCGTGACGGTTACCCCGTCCGCACCGGCAAAGGCGTGATGGCCGGACCGGCCGACACCTACATCGGCTATGGACGGGGCTGGGCGACCGTCTCGAACACCCCTTTTCGCGAGTACAAGCACTGGACGCATGAAGGGGGCATCTCGACCCCGCTGATCGTCCACTGGCCGGCGGGAGTCACTCAGCAAGGCGGCCTGGAACCGACGCCCAGTCACCTGATCGACTTGATGGCCACGGCCGTCGATGTGTCGGGGGCCCGCTACCCGAAACGCTACCACGACGGGCAGACGATCAAGCCGCCCGAAGGCGAAAGCCTCGCTCCCTTGTTCCGCGGCGAGTCGATCGAGCGTCGAGCGCTGTACTGGGAGCACGAAGGCAACCGGGCGATTCGCCGCGGCGACGACAAACTGGTGGCCAAAGGAGCCAACGGCGATTGGGAACTCTACAACATCGCGAAAGACCGGAGCGAGCAACACGACTTGAGCGAAGCGATGCCCGAGCGGGTCGAGGAACTGGCGGCTCGATGGCAGGCCTATGCCGAACGGGCCAATGTGCTGCCGTTGAACCCGCGGGCCGACAAGGGGAAGGCATTCAACAAGGGAAAGCGGCGCTTCCAGCTTGCCCCGGGCGATGACTTGCCGCGCACCGAAGCGCCCTACCTTGCCGGGCGGGGGCTCCGCCTGACCGTCGAAGCGACGGTCGCGGGGGATGGCGTGCTCGTCGCCCAAGGAGGCACAACGCACGGTTGGGCGTTGTATGTGCAAGCCGGCCAACTGTGCTTTGCCACCACGGTCGATGGCAAGCGCACGGTGGTCGCCTCCGAAGCCGCAGTCTCCGGTCCCGTCACCCTGGCCGTCGAATGGACCCCCGACGGCGCGTTGACGATGTCGCAGGATGGGCAGCAAGTCGCGGCGCAAACCCTCCGTCCGCTGCTGAACCAGCAACCCCTCGACGGGCTGCAGGTCGGACGCGACGAACAAGGGGCCGTCGGCAACTACGAAACGCCCTTTGCTCTGGAGGGGACCCTGCAGGCCGCCGAGCTGGAGGTCCTCCGCTGAGGCCGGTTCTCCCCGCCGCCCGGTTCCCGGCAGCCAGGTTCCGACCTGCTGAACCGAGCGGGCCCGCGATTTTCCCGGCTGGCTCCTATCGCCGCTCGGCCGTTTCGGCTACCTTATCGATCGCTCGAAGCCGCTTCCGAGAAGTCACGCGCACCGTCCCCCGTGGGGGGCGGCCCGCCGCGACTTTCCCCACCCTGGGCCCCAGGCTCCCCAGCCTTTTCCGCCCCGGCTCTCTGCCTCGTAGCAGGAAGGCTCTACTCGTCCCCGTTGGTTCGGGAGAGTAGCCGATCAACAAGCGGCGTCGCCTATTGTGCCTTGAAGGCCATCCGCCTGCGGTGCGCGCCTGCGCCCCCCCGTTTGTGGGACCGGAGGTGCCCCGCGCCACGCCCGCTGCTTTGATGCGGCTCCCTTTCCTTTCAGTAGAACCTGCATGCCGGAAAACGAATCCCAGACAACCGAATCGCTCCCCCTTTTCTCGACCCTCGAACTTCGCCCGGAAGTGGAACAAGCGGTCGTGGCGGCCGGATACACCACCCCCACACCGGTCCAGGCTCAGATCATCCCCCCGATGCTGGCAGGCCGGGATGTCCTCGCCCAGTCGCAAACGGGCACCGGGAAAACGGCGGCCTTCGCCCTCCCGATCCTCTCGCGGATCGATCCGGAGCGTGGCCATCCCCAAGTCCTGGTGCTGACGCCGACGCGCGAACTGGCGATCCAGGTCGCGAAATCCTTTACCACCTACGGCAAACACCTCCCCGGATTCCAGGTGGCCGCGATCTACGGCGGCCAGGATTACCAGCCTCAGTTGAAGCAACTGCGACGCGGCGTGCCGGTCGTGGTCGGCACGCCGGGACGGGTGATCGATCACGTCAAACGCGGGACGCTGGATCTCAGCCAGATCGATTGCCTGGTGCTGGACGAAGCCGATGAGATGCTCAATATGGGGTTCCTGGAAGACGTCCAGTTCGTGCTCCAACAACTCCCCGCAGCACGTCAGATCGCGCTCTTTTCGGCGACCCTGCCCGCCCCGATCCGCACGATCGCCCAGCAGTACCTTCCCGATCCGGTCAAGATTCGCATCCAGACCAAGACGATGACGGCCGCCTCGATCCGCCAGCGGGCCGTGGTCGCGTCACCGCACGAAAAGCTGGGCGTCCTGACCCGGATGCTGGAAGTCGAAACGACCGATGGGGTGATCGTGTTCACCAAGACGCGGGAAGCCACGCTGTCGGTGGCCGAACGCCTGCGCGCCGAAGGGCTTGCCGCCACCGCCCTCAACGGGGACATGCCCCAGAAGGTGCGGGAACGGACGATCGAGCAACTGCAGGCCGGGCGGCTCGATATCCTGGTCGCCACCGATGTCGCGGCCCGCGGGCTCGATGTCCCTCGGATCAGCCATGTGTTCAATTTCGATCTCCCCCACGACAGC
>CAYNVI010000202.1:0-8165 GCA_964400585.1 uncultured Pirellulaceae bacterium
CCGCGTGCCCGACAGCGACGGCTGCGATGATCCACCACCAAATATTCAAGGTCTTGCTCCATCACGGTTTTCGGCATCGTTTGCCATGGCAATCTCGCATAATCGGGCGAGCCGAGCTACCGGACCGAGCTACCGGACCTCGAACCGCCCCTGACGCGCCAATTCCTTGGGATGCACGATCGTGATGCAGGCCGCTTCGGTCCCCGGTAACCAGTCGGACCAACGCTCGATCGGGAAGTCGAACACCGCGAGTGCGGCGGTCGGGAAACCGTTCGTCCACCCTCCCAGTTGTTCCACCAACATCCCGATGCCCGGATTGTGGGCGACGACCAGCACGCTGGCCGCGTCCCCCGCGTCGCTGCGGATGACGTCGCGGATCGCTTCGGGAGCCGCCAGGTAAAGCGATCGGCTGGGCAGCACGACGGGCCGCGCCGACCAGCCTGCCTGCAACCCGGCGACCGTCTGTTGGGTCCGCACGGCCGAAGAGCACAAAATGACTTCGGGCACCAAGCTTTCCCGCTCCAGCCAGCCTCCCATTTGCGGGGCGGTCCGGCGGCCGCGCGGGTTCAGCGGTCGTTCAAAATCCGCAGCGATCGCTTCGGGCCAGTCGCTCTTGGCGTGACGCATCAGCAGCAAGCGTTTGCTCATCGGGAGGCAAGGACTCTAGAAAGAAGGGGCGGCCGCGATAGTCAAGAAGAACCCAAAGTATATCGTCTCCAAGTTTCGGCAAGGCCGCGGCAGGGCGGTACAATGCAGCCTCGTTTCACCGCGTTTCTCCCGGAGCCATCCTGATGCTATCGCTACCGAGACCCGTTGTCGCCGGCCTCGGCCTGTTGTTCCTCGGCACCCTCGCGGCCCGCGGCGACGATTGGCCTCAGTGGCTCGGGCCGACGGGCGAGGGGGTGTATGCGGAAACCGAGGTGATCGACGCGATCCCGCCGGAGGGACTGCCGATCAAATGGCGGGTACCGGTCAGCGGCGGCTACGCGGGACCTGCCGTGGCCGCTGGACGGGTCTACGTGACCGATTACGTGCGGCAGGCGGGCGATGCGTTCAATAATCCCAACCAACGCGCCCAACTGCAGGGACGCGAACGCGTGCTCTGCTTCGATGCCAACACCGGGAAAACCCTCTGGGAAAATAGCTACGACTGTCCCTACAGCATCTCCTACCCCGCCGGCCCACGCTGCACGCCGACGGTCGACGGAGACCGTGTGTACACGCTCGGCAGCGAAGGGGATCTGCTTTGCCTGGCAACCGCCGATGGAACGCTCCTTTGGCAACGGAGCTTTCCAGGGGAACTGAACGCGGAGGTGCCGATCTGGGGATTTGCCGCCCATCCTTTGGTGGTCGATGACTTGGTCATCTGCATGGTCGGCGGCCCCGATCAGGTGGTGGTCGCCTTCGACAAGTTGACCGGCCAGGTCCGCTGGAAAGCGTTGAATGCCTCCTCGGTGGGTTACTGTCCCCCTTCCTTGATCGAGATGGGGGGCGCTCGCCAGCTGATCGTGTGGCACGCCGATGCGATCGAAAGTCTCGATCCCGAAACGGGAGCGGTCTACTGGACGATGCCGTTCGCGCCGAGCTACGGGATGGCGATCGCTCGGCCCCAGTTGGATGGGAATCGGATGTATGCCAGCGGAATCCACGCGGCCTCGTTGATGCTGGAATTGGACGAGGACGAACCGAAGGTGCGCGAACTTTGGAGCGGCGGGCCGAAAGAAGCGGTCCATAGCGCCAATGGCACGCCGATCTTCCACGACGGCACGATCTACGGCAGCGACTGCGTGATCGGTTCGTTGATCGCCGTGCGAGGCAGCGATGGAGCACGCTTGTGGCAATCGTTCCAACCGACGATCCCCACGGAAGATCGGATGGCAAAGCACGGGACGGCGTTCCTCACCCGCTTCGCCGGCACCCACCGCTACCTGATCTTCAGCGAGGTGGGCGATCTGGTGATGGCAGAGCTGACTGCCCAAGGCTATCAGGAACGAGGCCGATTCCATGTGCTGGAACCGACCAGCGAGGCATTTGGTCGGAAGGTCGTTTGGAGCCATCCGGCTTATGCAAACCGCACCGCCTACGTCCGCAACGATCAAGAACTCGTCGCGGTCGACTTGTCACGCTGAGCGGGCGCCCGCTCGGAGCCCCACGATTGCATCAGCCGCTCGGCCGCCTCCCGGGCGGTGCGGACGACCGGCGCGATCCCCACGCCGTGCAGCGCATTGCCCGCGATCTCCAGCCCCGGCAAGCCAGCGACCGCTTGCTCGATCTGTTCGGCCAGTTGAGTATGCCCCAGATGGTACTGCGGCATCGCGTGGTTCCAGCGGACGACTCGCGTCAATTCGGGCACGCCGCGTAAACCGATCAGATCTTTCAGATCGTCGCGCACCCATTCGATCAGTTGCTCGTCCGATTCGGCCAACCATTCAGGGTGCATGGCGCCGCCGACGAAAGCCCGCAGCAGGGTGCGGCCGGGAGGCGTTCTTCCCGGGAATTTATGGCTGGCAAAACTGCACGCCAAAATCTTGCGGCCTTCGATTTCGGGGACGACGATTCCAAACGTTTGGACAGGCCGCTGGATGTCTTCATCGCGAACCCCCAGGACCACGATCGCCGAGCTGGCGTAGGGGATCTGATCGGTCCCTTCCTTCACCCGCGGGGCAGCCGTTTGCAACAGCTTGCCAAAACGGTGCGCCGGCAAGGCGAGGACGACCCCGTCGGCGTCGAGCGGCGTGTCGGCCGTGCCCAGATGAAGACGCCACCGGCCCAGGGCCGCTGCCGTGCTCGGCAGCCGCTCCAGTCGCTCGACCGGGGCCTCGGTCCGAATCGTCTCCGCCGGCAAATGGTCGGCAATCGCCTGAAACAGCGAACGCATCCCCTCGGGGAACCCCCGGAATTGGCTGTAGCGGGCACCACTGCTGCTCCGTTCCCGTGAATCATGCCCCGCGCGTTTGCGGGCCCGGGTCGCCCGCAGCAAACTTCCATGTTGGCGTTCCATCGCGACAAACTGGGGCATCGTCGCCTGCATACTCAGCAGGTCCGCATCGGCGGTGTAGATCCCACCGACCAGGGGCTGGACCACCCGGTCAAAGGTCTCTTGCCCCAACCGGCGGCGCACGAAGGAGGCGAGGCTCTCGTCGGCGTCACTGCGGCGCGGGCGGACCAACGGTTCGGCGAACAGTCGCGCCTTGCCGCGCCAGGAAAGGAGCGGGGTGCGGAGCATCGCCCCCAGCCGCGTGGGCCGCATCAACACAAACCCCTCCGGAATCGGGTGGCAGCGCCCGTCGCGGACGACCATCGCCCCGCGGCCTTCGGCGAGCGGTTCGATCAACTGGTCGGCGATTCCCAAATCACGGCAGAGTTGTAACGCCTCCGGGGGCTGCGTGGAGAACATGTCGGCCCCGTGCTCCACCAGGTAGCCATCGAGCGGTTCGGTTTGGATCACGCCACCGACCTGGGACGCGGCTTCCAGCACCGTCAGCCGCGCCGTCGGCATCGCCCGGTGTAGATAAAAGGCGGTGGTCAAACCGGAAAGCCCGCCGCCAACGACAACGAGATGCGGGGAATGGTTCAAGCGAAAGGTCTCTTACAGAAAGCGAGGGGGTGACTGGAAATCCCGGGGAAGCGGACGGTGGGAGCGGCCGAGCGGACCTTTGCTGCTTCCGGTAGCGCGGCCAATGCGAGGAAACCGCCGCGAACGGGCGTTGCAGGAATGGGCCCTGCAGGCAGTAACGGAGCGAATGGAATCAGGGACGACGCGCTTCAGGCGAGCAGTTCCGGGATCACTTTGCCGCCGAACTGCGACAACTGTTTGAACCGTCCGGCGTGGTAGTAGGTCAACTTGTTATCGTCCAATCCCAACAACCGCAACAAGGTGACGTGGAAGTCGCGGATCGGGTGGACACATTCGACCGCTTCGGCCCCCAGTTCGTCGGTCGCACCGACGGTCGTTCCAGCGGCGGTCCCGCCCCCGGCCATCCAGATGTTCATCGCTTTCGCATTGTGGTCGCGTCCGTAAGCGATGCCTCCGCGGATCCCATTGTCCGGGCTGCGGCCAAATTCGCCGCCCCAAACCACCAAGGTCTCGTCGAGCAGCCCACGCTGGCGGAGGTCGGCGATCAAGCCGGCGATCGGTTGATCCACCCCCGCGATCAACTTGCGGTGGGCCCGCCCGATGTCGTCGTGGGAATCCCATGTGCCATTGTACAGCTGAATAAAGCGAACCCCCTGCTCCACCATCCGCCGCGCCAGTAAACATTTCCGGGCAAAGGTGTCGCAGCGCGGATTCCCCACCCCGTACAGGTCCAATGTCGCCTGATCCTCTTGGCTCAGATCGAGCAGTTCAGGAACCTCGGTCTGCATCCGGAAAGCGAGTTCGTAACTGTTCAGACGGGCTTCCAGGGTTTCGCTGGCTGGGTGCTCGACGGCGTGGCGACGATTCAACTTGCCCAGCAGATCAAGGTTCGCACGCTGGTGGTCGGGCGTGATCCCGGCGGGAGGCTGCAGGTTCAGCATCGGCGTCCCGACGGGGCGGAGCGGCGTTCCCTGGAAGTGGGCGGGCAGGAATCCGTTGCTCCAGTTCGCTGCACCCCCTTGGGGATAGGCCAGTTCCGGAAGGACGACGAATCCCGGCAGGTTCTGGTTCTCGCTCCCCAAACCATAGGTGACCCAAGAGCCGACCGCCGGGTCCCCGCCGAAGCGATTGCCCGTATTGATGTGGTACAAGGCCGTGGGGTGGTTGACCGATTCGGCCTGCATGCCGCGATAAAAACAGATTTCATCGGCCACGCTCGCCAGCCGCTGCCACTCGGTCGACATCGCGGCTCCCGATTCGCCGCACTGCCGGAAGGCGAAGGGACTTTCCACAAAGTAACGGTTCCCGCTGGCCATCGCCGAGGCTTGCTCGTCCTTGCGCACGAACCGCTTCATGTGGACTTGATGCAATTCCGGTTTCGGATCGAAGGTGTCGATGTGGCTTGGCCCCCCTTCCATCGTCAGGAAGATGCAGGCCTTCGCCCGCGCGGGCAACGACCCCTGCCGGGGAGCCAACGGTCCGGAAGCCGCCTGGCGGCCTTGCCCAGCGGCAGCCGCCTCTTCGGCCAACAAGGCCTGGAAGGCGGCCGTCCCCAGCGTGGCCCCCAGGCTATAGAGGAATTCGCGTCGAGGGGGAATCGCGTGCATGGTGTGCTCGCTGCGTAAAGGCCGTGATGGCACGGCGGATCAGTCGATGTAGATGAATTCGTTACTGTTCAGCAGGACCAGGCAAACGTCGGCGAGCGCTCGGATGTCTGCCTCGAGATCGGCGTACTGCGGTTCGCGCACGTAGTCCTCCCGCTGTTCGAGCCGCTCGGTGAAGGCGAACGTCTCTCCGGTGAGCTCATCGACCGCCCGGCGCGTGACCGAAGTCAGCGGCGGTTCGGGGTCGAATTGCAACTGCTGGTGCCGCGTCTGTAACGCGACCAGGTGCTCCAGGACCCATTGCTCCTCGGTCGCGTCAGGCGCACGTCCCAGCGTCCACTCGAAGGCCCGCGCGATCTGCTCGGCCGGCGCCGCGTCAGGGGCCGTGTGGTGTAGATGAGCAGCCATCGACGCCGCCCGCTGGATCGCCCGCCGCCCGTTCATCAGGGTCAAGGCTTGCGGCGTGACCGTGCTGGTGCTGCGGCGTTCACACGAAGCGTCCGGCACCGGCTGGTTGAAGACGTCCATCGCCGGGTCGCTCAGCCCCCGCAGCCGCAAGGCATACAGGCTGCGGCGATTGCGTTGTCCCGGCTGCGGATTCGGTTGATACGCCGGCGCGTAGGTTCCCATGATCATCCGCGGCTGCAAGGCGGCTTCGCGATTGATGTCGGGGCGGACCGGAATGCCTCCCAACTGGCGATTCAGCGAGCGGCTGGCGACCAGCATCGCGTCGCGCAGCTCTTCGGCCGCCAACCGACGAGTCGCCGTGACGGCCAGGAACCGACCCAGTGGATCTTGTTCGCTTAGCCGCTGGGGATCGGGATGGACCGAACCCCGGCGGTAGGCTGCGGTATTGAGCAGCTGCCGCCGGATCCATTTCATCGACCAATCCTGCTGCTGCAGGCCGCTGGCCAGCCAGTCGAGCAGGGCGGGGTGCGTCGGCTTGTTGCCGGTGGTGCCGAAGTTGTTCGGATTGGCCGCTAACCCTTGGCCGAAGGCCTGCTGCCACAACCGGTTCACGATCACGCGGGCCGGCAACGGGTTGCGGGGGTCGACCAGCCAATCCGCCAATGCCTCCCGCCGGCCCCCAGGGCTAGCGGGAATCTGCTTCCAACCGTCCGCCGTCGCCGCTGGCGAATGCGTCGCGTCGGCAGATACCGGGACCGCACTCAACACGCCTGGGGTCACGGGAACGGTCGGCGAGAAAGGGTCGCCGCCGGCGAGGACCGCCACCGGCTCGATCGTCCCTGCTTGCCAGGGCCGCTCCGGCATCCGCAGCGGTGCCGAGACCGACCGCAGCGAAGGGGTGCCGCCGCTGTAGACGCTGAATGCTTTCGGTTGGTAACGCTCCAGCTCCCAGCGATGACGGGTGATGTACTTGCGGGCGATCCGTTCCATCCCGTTGTCGCGGGCAGCGAGCCCATAGGTCTTCGGGACCAATTCGTCTTCGGGAACGCCGGCTTTGCGTTTCTGGTTGCGGGGAGCGTACTCGAGACCCCGCTCGGCGTACCATCGCCGCGCCGCCCGCTCGTGCTTGGCGTCGATTTCCTCCAGGATCGCTTGGTACCGCTCGATCCGTTCCCGCAGGTAAGCCGCCTCGGAAAAGCCCGCGGTCGTTTCGTGTTCCAGGAAGGGAGCTGGCCGCGTGGCAAACTGGGTCGTCGCAAAGACCGCTTGCATGCGGTAGTAATCGCGGGTCGGGACCGGATCGAATTTGTGGTCGTGGCAGCGGGCACATTGCAGCGCATGCCCTAAAAAAACTTGTCCCACGTTGTCGGTGACATCGTCCAAGAACTGCTGCCGCGTGACCTTGGCGACGCTCATTCCGGTCTGCTCCCAGGGACCCATCCGCAGGAAGCCGACGGCGACCAGATGTTCGGGGTCTTCTGGATCGATCTCGTCGCCCGCGATCTGTTCACGGACAAAATCGGCGTACGATTTGTCCGCATTCATCGCCCGCACGACATAGTCGCGGTACCGCCAGGCGTTGGGGCGTTCGTAATCGTTGGCGAAACCCGCTGAGTCGGCATAGCGGGTGACGTCCAACCAGTGGCGGGCCGCCTGTTCCCCGAAATGCGGATTGGCCAGCAGGCGATCGAGATAGCGGGAGAACGCCAAATCGTGCGGGCGGGGGTCTTCCAGGTAACGCGTCAACGCGCCCGGCTCCGGCGGCAGCCCCAGCAGGTCAAAGGAAGCCCGCCGGGCCAGCGTCGCGCGGTCGGCCGCGGCGGCTGGTTCGAGTTCCAACTCGGCCAGACGGGCATCGATAAAGGCGTCGACCGCCGAAGCACTGCCGTCGATCTGCGGCGGAACTTTCGCATCCAATGGACGGTACGCCCACAGAGCTTGGGGCTCGTATCTCCGCACACTCCACGATTCGCTCATGCCGCCACTGGTCTGCACTTGGCGGCCGCGATTCAGTTCCTGCTGCAGCGCGGCCTGCAGCGTTTCGACGCGCTCGACATCCGGCCACGGCGCTCCCGCGTCGATCCAATCGCGGAAGGCCCACGCCTGTTCCTCGCTCAACCGATCGTTCTCCTTGGGCGGCATCGCTGACAAGAACGCGTGGTCGTCGGTCAACACGGTGTACAGGGCGCTGGCCGATGCGTCGCCCGGCTTGAGGATCGGTTCCCCGCTCTCCCCGCCGGCAAGCAAAGCTTCCCGCGAGCGAACGTCCAGGCCCCCCTCGATCGCTTCCGGATCTTTGCCGTGGCAGGCGACACATTTCTCTTGCAGCAGACGCTGGACCTGCAGCACGAACGCACGTTCCCCCTCGCCCACGGCGGTTGCCGCGCCGACCGGCCCAGCCGCCTCGTGTTCGCTCGGCCCTTTTTCAGTCGGCCCTTTTTCAGTCGGCCCTTTTTCAGTCGGCCCGCTCGCCGCGGCCAGGTAGGTCGCCAGCAGACAAGCTCCGATCGCGGCGTGCCGACAAAAACGTGAGGATGCAAGAGCCATGCGGAATCAGCGTAGGGGGGGCGGCACAG
>CAYNVI010000203.1:0-8146 GCA_964400585.1 uncultured Pirellulaceae bacterium
CAAGTCGCTGCGACGGCGACCATCCCGAGATGCATCCCGCTGACCGACAACAGGTGGGCGGTGCCGGTCTCCAGCAGCCGCGTTCGCACCTTCGGATCGACCGCCTCCCGACGCCCCAATACCAAGGCGGCGGCCAGCGGCCCATCGGATTCGCCCAGTTGCTGCCGCAGCAAACGCTCTCCGGCCGTGCCGACCCAGCCCACGAAACGTTGGGGCGCGAACCAGGGCCGCCGCTGCAGCACCACCTGACCGCGGGTCGCCACGCGGATGCGGGCGATTTGCCCGCGGGCCGCATAGGTCGGACGCAGGTCGAGCCCTCCCGGGTTGCGGGGGGCCGGGATCGCCTGGATTTGTCCGTAGATCCGCACGCGGTCGCCCACCGCGCGGGCACTGCAGTCACCATCGACCATCACCCGCGCGTGGCCCGCGACCGATTGCCACTCCGCCCGCCGCCGCAACCGTTCGACCGCCACCCCGAACACCGACTGCCAGGCCGGCTGGTCCGCTTGCCCTCGCAGCGCCGCGAGCCGATTTGGGCGAAGTTCGACGCGGTCGATCAGCCGTGCCTCCAGAACCACCGGTTGCCACTCGTCGGTCAGCAAGGGACGCAGCGGGGAGCTGGCGAGCCGTTCGGTCGTTTGCAGCCGCAACAAGGCGAAGCAACTGGCGACGGCCATCAGCACCGCCAGCCAACCCCAGCAGGTGACCTGCCCGGCCGGCCCGGCCGCCGCAGCACGCTCGATCCGCCCCGGGCGGCGGCCGCGGGCGTGGGGTCTCGCTGGAGGCCGGCTGAGCCACCAACCGGCGAGGGCGCTGACCGTGAGCGAGAGGAGGAGGGGAGGGCGGGAGAGCCAGTCGCCGCTGAGCACGCCGGCGGCGGCCGCCGCCGTGATCGTGAGTAACGGTTGCCGTTGTAGTAATGCCGTATCGGCCCGCTGCCCCATCCGTCGAGGAGGAGGGCCGGCTCGTGGCGCAATCGTCTCCATCCTTCTGCCCCTCGTGAAGGTGGTCCCCGCTGCCCGCTTTGGTGATCATAGGGGCCGCTGGCGGAGAAGAACAGCATTCTCCGCCATCCGGCTCTTGGTCGCCCGCCGAATATCCCCGACAATCCGGTTCCGCCACGGGCGCTGCGCCCTTCCCGTCGGCTCCACCACGACACCTGGCCTGCCGAACGATCGGGTTCGCCGAGCTACCTGGCCCGACGTGCCACTGGGCCCGCTCGAGACTGCGTGTCGGGGGGCGACGGATGGCGGATCGGTACGTGACACGGCCGATGATCCTGCCACCGTCGAGAAAGGAAAGACGATGCGACTTCCTCTGCCATGGTTTTGTGGTTTGCTTGGTTGGCTGGCGATCGGGGGAGCCCTGGGCGTGGCCGCCCAGCCGCCCGCCGACACCACCCCTGCCGCTTCCCCTCCGGACAACACGACTGACGCGATGATCGAATACCCCGAGACGAAACGTGGCGATGTGGTCGATGAGTACCATGGCACCCAGGTTCCCGACCCCTATCGGTGGCTGGAAGACGTCGAAAGCGAAGCGACGGCGGCTTGGGTCGCCGCGCAAAATCAGGTGACCGAAAGCTACCTGCAGGCGCTCCCGCAACGTCAGCCGTTGCGGGAACGGCTGGAAACTTTGTGGAACTACGAACGATACGGACGCCCGGTGTTGCGTGGGCAGAAGGTCTTCTACACCCACAATGATGGCCTGCAAGATCAAAGCATCCTGTATCAAGCCGATGGCCTCGATGCCGAACGCCAGGTCCTGATCGATCCGAACACGTTGAGCGAGGATGGGACCGTCGCGTTGGCCGGGTGGCAGCCGACCGACGATGGTCGACTGATGGCCTATGGCTTGGCCGATGGCGGCAGCGACTGGCGGACCTGGCGCGTCCGCGATACGGCGACCGGCAACGATCTGGAGGACGTCGTCCGCTGGGTCAAGTTCAGCGGGATCGCCTGGCTGCCCGACAGCAGCGGATTCTTTTACGGGCGTTACGCGGAACCGGCTCCGGGCGAAGAACTGACCGGCACCAATTACAACCAGAAGCTTTTTTTCCACCGACTGGGGACGCCGCAAAGCGACGATGTCTTGGTCTACGAACGTCCTGATCAGAAAGAATGGGGTTTCCAGCCGGAGGTCAGTCAAGACGGCCGGTGGCTGGTGATCAACAATTGGAAGGGCAGCGAGCCGCAGTCGCAGATCTTTCTCCAAGACCTGCAGTCGGAGGAAGCAGCCGTTCGGCCGCTGATCACAGGGTTTGATGCCGAGTACGAATTCATTGCGGCCGATGGCGAGACGCTGTTCTTCCTGACCGATCACGAGGCCCCTCGGCGGCGCGTGATCGCGGTGCCTGCTGCGGCCGACGACCGCGACGCGTGGCGGGAAGTGCTGGCCGAGGGCGAGGAGGTGCTCGAAGCGGTGCACCTGCTCGGCGACCGCTTGTTCACCGTGGCCCTGCAGGATGCCCGCAGCGTCGCCCGGATCTATGGGCTCGACGGCAGCCTGGTTCGCGAGATCGAACTGCCTGGGCTCGGATCGGTCGGTGGTTTCGGCGGCTTACGCGATGCCGAGCAGACTTTCTACACCTTCACGAATTACGTCACGCCCCCGTCGGTCTACCGTTTCGACCTGACCACCGATACGTCTGCCTTATGGCGGCGTCCCGATGTCGCGTTCGAGACGGAAGCGTACGAGACGACGCAACACTTCTACAAAAGCAAAGATGGGACCCAGGTCCCGATGATCGTGACCCATCGCAAGGGGATCGCACGGGACGGATCGCATCGGACGCTGCTGTATGGTTACGGCGGTTTCAACATCTCGTTGACGCCCGGGTTCTCGCCGGCGGTGGCCGCCTGGTTGGATGCCGGGGGAGTGTACGCCGTCCCGAACCTGCGAGGCGGCGGGGAATACGGGCGCCAATGGCACGAGGCCGGCATGCAGGGGCAAAAGCAAAACGTCTTCGATGACTTCATCGCCGCCGCCGAATTCCTGATCGAGGAGGGCTACACGGAAAGTTCGCGATTGGGGATCCGGGGCGGGAGCAACGGCGGCTTGTTGGTGGGGGCCGTGATGACGCAACGGCCCGAGCTGTTCGGGGCCTGTTTGCCCGCTGTCGGCGTGATGGACATGCTGCGGTTTCACCGCTTCACGATCGGCTGGGCTTGGGTCACGGAATTCGGTAGCAGTGACGACCCCGAACAGTTCCAAAACCTGTTGGGTTATTCCCCGCTGCACAACGTCCAAGCAGGCACGTGCTATCCGCCGACGTTGGTGACCACGGCCGATCGCGACGATCGCGTCGTCCCCGGACACAGTTTCAAGTTCGCGGCCGCCCTGCAGGCGGCGCAAGCTTGTGCACAACCGGTTTTGATCCGCATCGAAACGCGCGCCGGCCACGGGGCGGGGACGCCGGTCAGCAAGTCGTTGGATCTGTACGCGGACCTGTGGGCGTTCTTGATGGCGAACTTGCAGTGAACCTGCACCGCACTGGCGCCGCAGCTGCATCGAACGTTCGCCGAACGGTCATCGGACGCGTCTCGACAAGAAAAAAAACGGAATTTTTTTCGGCGTTCTTTCCTGCTCGTGAGAGCGTGATGGATGGCAGGCGGCCTGCCCGCGCGGGCGGCCGTCTGTCCGCCGCTCGCGCGTTTTCGATCCCCCTTTGTTTCTCTTCTCCTGCAAGGTCGACCACCGTGTCGAAAAGCGATGTTACTGCAAGCGCCTGAGCCTTCACCGTACGATTTGGAATTCCGCGTGCTCGGTTTTCCCGTCCGCATCGCGTGGACGTTTTGGTTGATGGCAGCCGTCATCGGTTACAACGTGGCGCTCTCGATCGACGACCTCTTTCGGGCGGCTGGCAGTCCGGGATTGTTGCCCCTGTTGTTGGTCTGGGCGGGCTGCGTGTTCCTCTCCCTGCTGGTCCATGAACTTGGTCATGCGCTCGCCTTTCGACGTTGCGGGATCGAATCGAGTATCGTCCTGTATCACTTCGGCGGCTTGGCGATTCCCCATTCGACGCGTTCCTTTGGGACGCTGGCGAAATCGCTTTCTCCCAAGGAAAACCTGGTTGTTTCGGCAGCAGGGCCCGCCGCGCAGTTGGTCTTGCTGGCGGTGGTGGTCGGCTTGGTGTGGGCGGCGGGCAACCGGGTTGTCGGCTTTCCGGGTTGGGCGGCGCGACCCTTGGGCCTGACCGGTGGAGCGCCTCTGACCAACGTGGTCGCATTCACGATGGTCTACAGTTTGGTGCTGGTGAATATCTACTGGGCGCTGCTCAATCTCGTCCCGATCTACCCGCTCGACGGCGGTCAGATCGCCCGCGAAGCGATCGTCTTGCTGGGCGGGACGGCCTATCAAGCGACGGTGCTCTCGCTGGTCGCCGTCGGCTTGATGGTCTGGTGGGCACTCACATCCGGGCAGCTGATGTTGGGCATCTTGTTCCTCTCCTTGGGCATGGGCAACTGGCAATCGCTGCAAGCCGGCGGACGATGGCGTTGAACGGGATGCCGGGGGGAAAGTGTCCGCCAGCGCGCCGCCACGATGTGAAAAACTTGTTGCGCTTGCCGTGGTTTTTGGTGGAAAAGATGTTGCGAAGTTAGCCGAAGCGCGTAAAGTTACGCGCTGTTGTTTGGGATCAAGCCCTTGCACTGACGGCACTTGAGGAAAAGCGTCGTCGGCCAATGGCTCGATCGACATTTCCAATGACGGGCGTGGCCGTTGTCTTGGGAGGGAATTCCGAAGACACAAAACCCGTCATGTTTCCTTTTCGCGGAGGAACCCCATGGCCAAGAAGAAAGCGGCGAAGAAGAAAGCTGCCAAGCGCGTCACGAAGAAAGTGACCAAGCGGGCAGTCAAGAAGAAGGCCGTCAAAAAGAAGGCAGCCAAGAAGAAAGTGGCGAAGAAGAAGGTCGCCAAGAAGCGCGTCGCCAAGAAGAAGGCTGCCAAGAAGAAAGCGACTCGTACCGCGGGCGCGAAGAAGAAAGCCACCAAGAAAAAGGCTGCCAAGAAGGGGACCGCCAAAAAGCGGGTCAAGAAGAAAGCGACACGGCGTAAATAAGACGCTGGGTGGCGCGCTCGCCGCTTGGTGTTCAACCAGAGCCATGTCGAAAGCTTTTTCGACATGGCTTTTTGTTTGCGCCTCCTGGGCCTGTCGCGCCTACAGCGTCGGCAGTTGCGGTTTGGGCGGAGCCGACGCGGCGTCTTGGGCGAAATGCCGGACCAGGCTGCGGGCAACCTTTTCCAGCGGAGCCCGCGCGCGGGCGTCCTCCTCGATCACTTCCGCCAAGCGTCCGGCGTCGCCCGCTTCCCGCAAGACGACATCGATCGGGAGTTCCCCCAAGAACGGGATTTTGAGCTCTTCCGCTTTCGCCCGCGCGCCACCGGCCCCGAAAATGTCGTAGCGTTTACCGCAATCGGGGCAGACAAACCCGCTCATGTTCTCCACGATCCCCGCGATCGGGATCTTCACTTTCCCGAACATGCTGATCGCCTTGACCGCATCGAGCAAAGCGACCTCCTGAGGCGTGCAGACGACCACCGCCCCGGCGATCGGAACCGCTCCTTGGGAAAGCGTCAAAGCGACGTCCCCCGTGCCCGGGGGCATGTCGATCACCAGATAATCGAGTTCGCCCCAGTCGGTTTCTCCCAGGAACTGCGTGATCGAACTGTGCAGCATCGGGCCTCGCCAGATCACCGCCTGGTCGGTCTCCAGCAGGAAGCCCATCGACATCACCGGCATCTCGCCGCAGTGGTTCGGAACGATCCGCTTTTGGTCGTTCACCGCCGGCCGCCCTTCCAAGCCGAGCAGGTGCGGGATGCTGGGGCCGTAGACGTCGGCATCCAGGAGACCCACCCGCGCGCCCATCCGCTGCAGGGTAAGGGCAAGCGAGGCGGCGACCGTGCTCTTGCCGACCCCCCCTTTCCCCGAACCGACCGTGATCACGGTCTTGATCCGAACCCCCGCCTGGCCGACCCGCGCAGGCGGGCGTTCGTGCGGTTGGATCTTGACCTCCACCGTCGTCCCGGGATGCTTGGCAGCCACTCGCGAGGCGAGCTGTTCCTCGATTTCGTCGGCGATCGGCAAGGAGTGGCTGGTGAGTCCCAGGGTGACCAGGGCGTGGTCGCCGGTCACTTCGACATCCACCAGTTGACCCATCTTGGCAATCGGCCGGCCGGTTTCCGGATCGGGGAAATCGGCCAGCGTTGCGCGAATCTGTTCGGCCGTGGGAGCACTCATCAGAAAACCGTTTGCGGGCAAAGGAGAAAAGCGGAAGGAAAACGGGGGCGAAGCCGGCGCGAAGCGAGATCGCGGCGGACGATTCGCCACGACGTCCCCTGACAGGACCGCTAGCAGCGTAGGCGAGAGGGCTAGCCGAAGTGAAGGGGACGCCCCCCGCAAATGGGTTTGGCCCACCGTTGTTCATCCGTCGAAGCCCTTGCTAGTCCCCCCTCCCCCAATCCGTTCGCGCGAAAAACGTTGCCATCATGGACAACGTTACCGCGAACGGGTTGGGGGAGGGAGCAGGGGGAGGGGCAAGCCGAGGCTCGCTCGGCGTCACGTTATCGACACGCCGCCAATGCACCAGGTTGCCCAGCTTGGCACCTTTTCATCAGCCCAGGCTCTTTCATCAGCCCAGGCTCTGACCCCGACACAAGACGGCTAGTCGAGGGGCTCGACTGGCAGATAGAGCGCGTCGAGGGGTTCCTCGCAGGGACGGATCCGTTCCCAAAAACGCCGCAGCAGTCGCGCGAAGCGACGGAGGTCTTCCGGTCGGTCGACCAACACTGCGGTCCCGGCCAGCTCCAGCAGGTCGAGCCCCAGCGAGGCGACGCCCTCGTCCGCCTGCCGCTCCCCCGCCGGAACGAAGCGGGCCGGAGCATTCGGCGGCACGATCAGGTGCAGGGTCGGCACCGCCAAGCCCGCCAGTTGAGCCAGGGCGGCGAGGGAAGCTGGGAGGGCCGCCCGCTCGAGCGATTCGTCGAGGGGCCAGAGGACGACGCTCCCCGGGGCCTGCCGGCAGGCATGGCTGAGCTGCGCCGGGGCGACGATCGTGATCGCCAGCCGGTCGCTTCGCCGGGGCAGGGTTTCCGGTCCGAATCGGCAGGCGGCCTGATACCAACGCGTCGATCGCCCGCAAAGCAGCCATTGAAATTGCATTCCCGCTCACTCCTCGCGCGCCTGCTGTTCCGTCGTGTCCTCCAGTTCCTTCAGTCGGCGGAGCAGGCGTGCGCGGCTGATGTTCAGGCGTCGCGCTGCTTCGGCGCGATTATCGCCGGCTTGCTGCAGGGCCTGGTCGATCAGTCTGCGTTCGACGTTCCGCAGCGTGCGGTCCAGATCGATCGGCATCCGCCGCGCTTGTTCCTGGGGATCCCCGGGGCGGTACGAGCGGATCGACAGCGGCAGGTGCTCCGCTTGGATCGTCGATCCGGGGCAGCCGCGAATCGCTTGCCGGACCGCCGCATCCAATTCGTCGTAGTCAGCGGGCCAAGGGTACGTGACCAAGGCATCGGTGGCGGCCCGGCTGAACTGGTCGGCCCGTCCTTCGCCGCCGCTGCGGCGACGCTGCAGCAGGGCCGCGGCGATCAAGGGGATATCCTCGGCCCGCTCCCGCAGCGGCGGGACGTCGACGCTGAGCAGTTCCAATTTCTCGGCCAGCGATGCTTCGGCCCCCGCCGGGGCTCGATTCGCTTCCCCCGCGGCCGGCTC
Organism: uncultured Pirellulaceae bacterium; assembly: GCA_964400585.1. Taxonomy (GTDB): domain Bacteria; phylum Planctomycetota; class Planctomycetia; order Pirellulales; family Pirellulaceae; genus CAYNVI01. Next base: position 7,709 of record CAYNVI010000203.1, read on the forward strand.
GCTGGTGGCGGAAGCTGCGATCGGGCGGCGGCTGAGCGCGAGTAACCGGAAGCGGGGCGCGAAGCGCTCGATCCATTGGTCCAGTCGCAGTTGAGCCGCCGCCGGCATCTCGTCGATTTCGGTCACCAACAGGCTGGCTCGATGCGTCTCCGATCGACTTAGCCAATCGGTGGTGGGTCCCAGGGAGGCATCGAGGAGTTCGGGGTCCATCAGCGCCCCTTCGACCGTCACCAACCTCGCGGTCTCGCGGTCCCACCGCTGGGCGGCCTGACGATGGATCGCCGCGGCGATCGAGCGGCTCCCGGAACCGGCGGGACCGATCAAGCCGACGTGCGCTTCGGTGGCGGCGGCGAGACGTAGTTGAGCGCGGAGCCGCTCGGCTCGCCGGCTGCTCCCCAGCGTCAGCGGATACTTCAGCAACCCCGGTTGCGCCGCCCG
>CAYNVI010000204.1:0-8136 GCA_964400585.1 uncultured Pirellulaceae bacterium
CTTGGCTGATCGAGGCGACGGTTTTGGCATAGAATGTCGGAACGCAACGGAGAACACAGGGGGGGCGCGGCGCCCCGGGGGCGAGCCTCGCTTCCCGAATCGCTGGCAAGGCCGCCCTGGAAAAATCCTTCGTTGCAGAGACTGGGGCGACCGTTGCGGTGGACCGATTCGACGTTGAAAAGCGAAAGCCCCGCCGCGGGGCGTGCCGGTCGGGTCGATTGTGCCGTCTCGGCGGTCGCCTGCTTCGCTGTCGTGTGCCCGTTTCCGCTGGATCGCCGCGGGGTCTGCCTGGCGTGATAAAAATGTGCGAAGCTGGGTAAACGGTGGCATTGGTGGTGGGTGGAAAACGTGACGCCGAGTGAGCCTCGGCTTTGCTCCTCCCCCTCGCCCCCTCCCCCAACCCGTTCGCGGTAACGTTGTCCACGATGGCAACGTTTTTCGCGCGAATGGGTTGGGGGCGGGGGGACTGAAAAAGCCTTTGCCTGATCAACAGCGGCGGGCAATACAGGTCCTGCTACGGAAAGATTTTCATCAGCCCAGGGTCTGCCCCCGGGATCCTTCTTCGTTCGCGGAGTTTTCTGCATGCACGCTTCCTCGACCCTCTTTCTTCGTTCGCTGTGGATGCTGGCCCTGGTGGGAGTCAGCGGAGCGGCCCGCGGGGCCGACGCCTGGCCGCGGTTCCGCGGCCCTGCCGGCAATGGTGTCGCCGCGGGGCCGAGCGCGGAAGCGGCCCCTCTCCGATGGAGCAGCGACCAGCACGTCGCCTGGCGAACCCCGCTGCCGGGACAGGGGTGGTCTTCCCCGGTGATCGGAGACGGCACGATTTACTTGTCCGCCGCGATTCCTCGCGAAGGGGCGGCCGAGGGCGATTTCGATCTCGCCTTGCTGCTGCTCGATGCCGACTCGGGCGCGCTGCAACGCGTGGTCCCCTTGATGGCGCAGCAAGGCGAAGACGCGCCCCAGATCCACACCAAGAACAGCCACGCCAGCCCCACGCCGATCCTGACTGCCGAACGCGTCTACGTTCACTTTGGCCACCAGGGAACGGCCTGCACGACGCGCGGCGGAGACGTGATCTGGACGCAGCGAGACCTTTCCTTTCCGCCGGTGCACGGCAACGGCGGATCGCCCATCCTGTTTGATGGGAAACTGATCTTCACTTGCGATGGCGGTCGGGACCCCTACGTCGTGGCCCTCAATGCCGACGACGGTTCGGTGGCCTGGCGGACGCCACGACCGGTCGATGCCGAGCGAAAGTTTTCGTTCTGCACGCCGACCGCGATCACGGCGGCAGGCAAGGATCAGATCATCGCCCCGGGCAGCGACTGCGTCGTCGCCTTGCAGCCCGACACCGGCAAGGTGATCTGGGAGGTTCACTACGATGGCTATTCAGTGGTCCCGAAACCGGTGTTCAATGGCGAGTTCGTGTTCGTCGCCACGGGGTTTGGGCCGACCAAACTGATGGCGATCCGGCCCGACGGCGAAGGCGACGTGACCGACACGCACGTGGTCTGGGAGGCCGGTCGCGGGATCCCCAAAACGCCTTCGGTGATCGTCCACGAGGGGCTGGTCTATCTGACCAGCGATGATGGGATCGCCATGTGCCTGGATGCGGCGACGGGCGAGCCGGTGTGGCGGGAGCGAGTGGGAGGCAATTTTTCCGCCTCGCCGCTGCTGATCGACGAGCGGGTCTACCTCACCAACGAGGCGGGGACGACCACCGTGGTGGCGGCCTCGGCAGAGTTTCAGGAGCTCGCCGAAAATATCCTCGAAGAACGGACGCTCGCCTCCTTGGCCGTGGCCGACGGCGCCATTTTTCAGCGAACCGCCGACGCCCTTTATCGGTTCGAAGCGAAACCCTAGCTGAAGCGCGGCCAAGGGCATGGCGGACGCTGGCCGCGGTCGCGGGCGCAACCGTCGCAAGCTCAGCCGCCGATCGCGGCTTTGCCCATCCAGGGCCGGAGGACTTCCGGAATCTTGACCGATCCATCGCCTTGCTGGTGATTCTCCAGCAGGGCGATCATCGCTCGTCCGGTGGCGAACGCGGTCCCGTTCAAGGTATGGACCAGCTGCGTCCCTTTCTTGTCGGGAACCTTGAAGCGGATATCGAGCCGTCGCGCCTGGTAATCGGTGCAGTTGCTGGTGCTGGTGACTTCGCCCCATTCGCCTCCCTCGCCCCGCCCCGGCATCCAAGCTTCCAGGTCGTATTTGCGGTAAGCGGGGCCTCCCAAGTCACCGCTGGCGGTATCGATCACCCGGTAGGGGATTTCCAGGGCATCGAACAGATCGCATTCGATCTGCCGTAATTCTTCATGCAAGGCGTCACTGTGCTCGGGGCGGGTGAAGGCGAACATTTCGACTTTGGTGAACTGGTGGACGCGATAGAGACCGCGGGAGGCCCGGCCCGCCGCCCCCGCCTCGGTGCGAAAGCAATGACTGAGGCCGCACAATTTCAGCGGCAACTCGTCCACCGGGAGCGTCTGACCGGCCAGCATCCCCCCGAGCGTGATCTCGGCGGTCGCGACCAGATTTAGCTCACTATTTTCGATCGAATAGATTTGGGTTTCCGGACCCCGCGGGATGAACCCCGTCCCTTGCAGGATCTCGCTGAGCGCCAGGTCGGGAGTCGTCACCGGGGTGAAGCCGGACTCGCTGAGCCGGCTGACGGCGAACTGCTGCAGCGCCAGGTCGAGCCGCACCGCGTCGTTTTTCAGGAAGTAGAAGCCGGCTCCGGCGACGCGGGCACCCGCCTCGAAATCGAACAGGTCGTGGGCTTCGCCGATCGCCAGATGGTCGCGGGGAGCGAAATCGAAGGTCGGTCTCGACGTGATCCCAAACGCGATCTCGGCGGCGTCCTCTTCGCCCCCCTCGGGGACTTCGGGGTGGGTCAGGTTGGGGATCTGCCGCTGCAGTTGATCGATTTCCTCGTCGAGCCGATCGTGCTCTTTTTGGGCGGCGTCCTTGGCCTCCCGCAATTCCCGACCGCGGGCGATCATCGCCTGCCGTTCCGCGTCATCTTTGGCTTTGCCGATCCCTTTGCTCGTCTCGTTGGCCTGCCGGTTCAGCTCCTGCGCTTCCTTCAGCTTGCCGAGTCGTTGCCCCTCCAGTTCGACCAGCCGATCGAGCTCGCAGGGGGCGCCCCGCCGCGCGCAGTTGCGGCGGACTTCGTCGACATGTTCACAGATGTATTTACGATCAAGCATGGTCGGTCGGGACGAGCGGGGAGGGGGGGATGGGGGGAACGAACAAGACGGCAAGTTATCGTAAAATTTGCGCTGGCGGTGGGGAAGGCGGTGCTGGAGGGCCCGCCCGGCTCGACCCCGTGCCAGCCTCCGCGGGGAAGAGAATCGGGTGAGGAGGGCGAGCTTTCACAGGCGGCCTACCCCCCGAGCTGCCCGAGCTGTTGCCAGAGATGCCCGCTCGCTTTGATCCCGCGATGGAAATCGGCGAGGTGGAACTTTTCGTTGGGGCTGTGGGCATTGTCATCGCCCAGCCCCCAACCGAGGAGCAAACAATCGGCGTCGAGGGTTTCTTGGAACTTTTGCACGATCGGGATCGAGCCGCCTTCGCGAATCAGGACCGGATCGGTGCCGAAGGCGGCGGCCAAAGCCCGCTGGGCGGCCGCCATGAAGGGACTTTCCAGGTTCGCCTTCAGGCCCGGGGCCCCGTGGCCAGGGGTCAACTGCAGCCGCACGCCAGGGGGACAGTGCGTCTGCAGGTAGCGGTCGAGGTCGGCGGCGATCTGCTGCGGATCCTGGACGGGAACCAGCCGGAAGCTCAGTTTGGCCGAGGCGGTCGACGGGACGATCGTTTTGACGCCGTCGCCCTGATGCCCGCAGGTCAAGCCGTTGACGTCCAACGTCGGTCGGGCCCAGCGGCGTTCGAGCGATGTGAAACCTTTTTCGCCGGCCAGCCGTTCGACGCCGACCGAGCGGGCAAACGCCTCGTCGGAATAAGGAAGCGCGGCGAACTGTTCGCGTTCGGCCTCGGTCAACGGGACCACGGCATCGTAGAAGCCGGGGACCTGGATCCGCCCGTCGGCATCGATCAGCTGGGCAATCAGCTGGCAGAGGGCGATGCCCGGATTCATCACCGCGCCCCCGAACGAGCCGCTGTGAAGGTCCTGGCGGGGGCCGTCGACGCGGAGTTCGAAGGTGGCGATGCCGCGCAAACCATAGGTGATCGCGGGCTGGCCTTCGGCAAACTGGCTGCTGTCGCTGATCACGATCACGTCACAGGCCAGCTTGTCGGCCAGTTCGGGCAGCCGTGCTTCGAGGTTGCCGCTGCCGACCTCCTCTTCCCCTTCGATCATGAATTTGACCTGCAAGGGGAGAGGCTCTCCGGCGTCGAGCAGGCTCAATACACTGGCGACATGCGTGAGCACTTGGCCCTTGTCATCGGTGGCACCCCGCGCGTAGAGGTTGCCCTCGCGGAGTTCGGGCTGGAACGGGGGCGAGTGCCACAGTTCGAGCGGTTCGACCGGCTGGACATCGTAATGGCCGTAGACGAGGGCGACCGGGGCGTCCGCCACGGGCGCGGTTTCGGCGAAGACGAGCGGATGGCCGTCGGTCGGGATCAGTTGGCAGGTCAGCCCTGCCTGGCGAAACCGGGCGACCAACCATTCGGCAGCCGCCTGCACGTCCTCTTTCGCCGCCGGATCGCTGCTGACGCTAGGGATCCGCAGCCAATCGATCAATTCGTCGGTATGGGCGTCGCGGCGTTCATCGAACAGGCGGTCTAGGGAATCGGTCGACACGGCTGGTTTTCCGGTTGCGAGAAGGCGAGGGGTGGTAGCGATTGTGCGGCATCCGGCGGTCGATCGTCAGGAAAGATCTGTGCAGATTGCTCCCGTAAGACTGGTTGGATCGCCGCGCACTTCGCTACAATATACCGCTCTCGACGGGGCTCGAAACGACGTGGGACGTCGCGCTAGCGCTTTGTCAGAAAACCGAAAAACCGGTCGCGTAGCCTGCCCGGGACCTGCACAGGGAGCACGAAATGTTTGAATCCGATGACCAACACGTGTTGACGGCCGAGCCGATGGTCCGCCCCAAGCAGGCGGCCAAGAAGGATCGCAAACGGAAGCGGCAACCACGCTACAACGTCGTCTTGTGGGACGATTCTCACCATACGTTCGAGTACGTGATCTTGATGATGGCGGAGCTGTTCGGGCACCCCCGCCAGCGCGGGCAGACGATGGCCAAAGAGGTCGATTGCCACGGCCGCGTGATCTGCCTGACGACGACCATGGAGCATGCCGAGCTGAAACGCGATCAGATCCACGCGTTTGGACGCGACCCCTTTGCGGCCCATTGCCTAGGAAGTATGAGTGCGACCATCGAACCGGTGCCCGAATGAGCCGGCGTCCCGTCGCCACGCGGCCTGTCGCATCGATTCGATCGGTCCGATCGAGCCGCGGCCGAAGCGACGATTCCTTGATCCGTTGAACGAGAAAGCAACAGCATGGCGGCGAAGCTCCGCACGGTGACGCTCGGCTGCAAGGTCAATCAGTACGAAACCGAGCTGGTCCGGCAAGGCCTCTCCGGGATCGGCTACGAAGATGCAGGCCCGGACGATGCGGCGGACGTCTGCATCGTGAATACCTGCACGGTCACCAACGAAGGCGATGCCAAAAGCCGGCAGACGATTCGGCGGCTCGCGCGGAAAAATCCGAGTTCCCGGATCGTGGTGATGGGCTGTTATGCGACGCGGGCCCCGCAGGAAGTGGCCGTGTTGCCCAACGTCGTCGAAGTCGTGGAAGACAAACGTGAGTTGCCCGATTTGATGGCGCGGTTTGGCGTGGTCGACGTGCCGACCGGACTCTCCGGCTTTTCGGGCAGGCAACGAGCCTACGTCAAAGTGCAAGATGGTTGCCTGCTCCGCTGCAGCTACTGCATTATCCCGAAGGTGCGTCCCGCCCTGACCAGCCGACCGACTCCCCATATCTTGCAGGAAGTGGCCGACCTGGCGGCGGCGGGCCACCGCGAGGTGGTGCTGACCGGAATCCACCTGGGGCACTACGGGGTCGATTGGAATCGCCACAAACCGAAAGAAGATTGGGTGCGTTTGGCTCACCTCGTCGAACAGCTGGCGGAGCTGCCGGGAGATTTCCGGATCCGGCTCTCCAGCATCGAAGCGACCGAGGTGACGCGCGAGTTGATCGGGGTGCTGCAGCGTCACGCTGACAAAGTGGTCCCGCACCTGCACGTCTGTTTGCAAAGCGGCAGCGATTCGGTGCTGCGGCGGATGCGCCGCCGTTGGGGCACGCGGATGTTCCTCGATCGCTGTCGGTTGCTTCGCGAATCGCTCGACCAGCCCGCCCTGACGACCGACGTGATCGTCGGTTTCCCCGGAGAAACCGAAGCGGAATTCGAGGAGACGCTGGCGACGTGTCGCGAGGCGGGCTTCTCCAAAATCCACGCCTTTCCCTTCAGCGCCCGCCGGGGCACCCCGGCGGCCGAGATGGATGGCCAGCTTTCCAAAGAACAGAAAGCCGAACGGATGCAACGGTTGCTCTCCCTGGAGACTGCCTTGCGAGGCGACTACTTTACCTCGTTGGTCGGCAAGGAGCTGCAGCTGTTGGTGGAATCCGCCCAGCCGACCGCAGCGGGCGAAAACGGTCCCTGGAGGCTGCAGGGAACCTCCTGCCGGTATGCACCGATTCAGGTAGTGGCCGACGAGGCGTCCCCGGTCGGCAGCCTGCTGAGGGTGCGGGGCAGGGAAAGCGACGGCGAGAAACTGGTGGCGACCCTCGCGTAGTGTTTCGCTGGGGGCTCGCGTACCCCCGTCGCTGGGGTGCTTCTCGGCGACGACCGGGGGACTGTCACTGGGCATATCAAGTGGCAGGGCGGTGCGGCCCGCTGCCGTCCCGGCTCCCCTGTTGCTCCGCTTTGAAAAAGTCCTGGTCGCATGCGAAATCTTGTGCTGATCCTCGGCGATCAACTAAGCCACCAGCTGTCGGCCTTCGATGGCTTCGACGAGGCCTGCGATGGCGTTTGGATGGCGGAGGCCGACGAGGAAGCGACCCGTACCTGGTCGCATCGTTTGCGGTTGGTCCTGTTCTTTTCGGCGATGCGTCACTTTTGTGAAGAGCTTCGCGAACGGGGCCGGACGGTCGATTACCACCGCCTGACGCATCGTCCCAGCGACGATCGCGGGAAGGATCTCGGCGAACTCCTCCGCAAAGCGGTTCACCGCAGGCGACCCCAACGGCTCGTGCTGACCCAGCCGGGCGACGCCCGCGTGCTGGCTTCGCTGCGCCGGGAAGCGGAGAACCTGGAGATCCCGCTGGAGGTCCGCCAAGACCGCCACTTCTACAGCTCGCTGGAGGCATTCCGGCAGTGGGCCGAGGGCCGCCGGGTGCGGCGACTGGAGGATTTTTATCGGGCGATGCGCAAGTCGACGGGGATCCTGATGGAGGACGCCAAAACGCCGGTAGGCGACGCCTGGAATTTCGACAAAGAAAACCGGGAAACCTTTGGCAAGCAGGGCCCCGAGTCGATCAAAGCGCCGCGGGCCTTTCGCACCGATGCGATCACCGACGAAGTGATCGCGATGGTCGAGCAACGGTTTGCCGAGCATCCTGGATCGCTGGAAAACTTTGATTACCCGGTCGACCACGCGGAGGCGCGGGCCGCCCTCCGTGACTTCATTCGTCACCGTCTGCCCCGCTTTGGAGATTACCAGGATGCGATGTGGACCGACCGTGTCTACCGCTACCATTCCCGGCTTTCCTCGTCGCTCAATCTCCATCTGCTCGATCCGCACGAAGTCGTCGAAGCGGCGGTCGCTGCGTATGACGCGGGCGATGCACCTTTGAACGCGGTCGAAGGTTTCGTCCGCCAGATCCTCGGCTGGCGGGAATTCGTCCGCGGGATCTACTGGCAAGAGATGCCCGCTTACATCGAACGCAATGCCCTGCAGTGCGAAGATCGCGATGTGCCGGAAAGTTTTTGGACCGGGAAAACGGAGATGAACTGCATTCGGCAGAGCATGCAGGGGGTCCTGGAACACGGCTACGCACACCACATCCAGCGGTTGATGGTGCTGGGCCTGACCGCCCAGCTATTGGGCGTCCATCCGCGGCTGTTCCACGAGTGGCACATGGCGATGTATGCCGATGCGATCGATTGGGTC
>CAYNVI010000205.1:0-8061 GCA_964400585.1 uncultured Pirellulaceae bacterium
GCCGGGTTGCGTTCCAACGCACCGCATAGAGCACCGCATCGGCCCGCCCCGCGACGCGCCGGTTCGTCGAGCGACATCGCATCGAACGACTGCAATTCTTGCGCCGCCTGCTGGTATTCCTCGCCGGCCAGCGCTTCGGCGGCCCCCTGCAACGCCTCGGCCGGACGGATCGCGGCAGCGAGCGATTGCAAGGCGGCGGCGGTTTGCTCGGTTTGCAAGGCTTCGCGGGCTTCGCCGATCGCTTGTTCCATCGCCGAGAGGGTGGCGAAGTAATCCTCTTGGTCGCGGACTTGCTCGGCGAGCTGCTCGGTCCCTTGCTGCAGTTTTTCCCGGAGCGTCTCCAGTTCCTCGCTGCCGGTCTGTTCGGCCAACGCCGTGACCTCTGCCAGGACGCTTTGGCGAAGCCTTTCCGCCTCCGCGACGGCGAGCGGGGCGGGGGACGCCGCCGCCACCGCTGCTCCTCCCCAGTGGGCATAGGCGAGCAGGCCCAGGGTCAGGCCGAGCGCGCCGACGGCGGCCGATTGCAGCGGGGGGGAAACCACCAACGGCACGCAGTCCGCCGCCCGGACCTTGGCCAGATGGGCGGCGGTGTTGGCGATCTGCAAGCGTTTCAGCGGATCGTCGGTCCGTTCCTGCACGAACGCCAGAGCCGTGACCGTCCGGTCCTTCATCGCGTAATATTGGTCGACCGTGGCGGCGGCCCCCCGCAACGAAGGCCGCTGCCGAAGCCCCCAGCCAAGGCCTCCTAAGAAACCGACCAGCAGCCCCGCCCCGGCGAGGGTTGCCGCCTGCTGCGGGGCCGATCCGGCCAACACCATCGCCGCCGCTGCCGCCAGCCAGCCCAGCACGGCTCCCGCGAACAACCCGCCAGCGCTCCCTTGCCCGAGGCGGCGGTACCAGAGCCGTCGCCGGACGACGTGCAGCGTGGCCAGGGGCGAATCGAACATCGAAGGAAAGGGCCGCTGAGTAAGGCGATGGGAACCGGACCGCTTCACTATACCCTCGCCAGCGGCTGCCGGAAGCCACGCGGCGGCGCGAAGACCGAGGGAAGCGGGCCTTCAGATCCCGGCGCAGGAAAAGCCTTGGTCCAGGTAACGCCGAGTGTGGGCGAGGACATCTTCGTAAGCGAGCGGCTCGACGTCTTCCCCTAAAATCTCGACCTCGAAGTAGCCGTCGTAGCCCGCGGCGATCAAGGTCGACAAGATTTCCGGCAGCGGCACGATCCCCTCGCCCAGCAGGCAACGGTTCTGCTCGCCCATCGGGCTCTGCCGGGCATCGCCGAGTTGGACCAGCCGGATGTGGGGGACGATCTGGGCGAGCCAACGGAGGTTCTCCTCGGCGCTGGAGATCCCGTTGAGGCCCAAGTGATACGAATCGAGCACCAGGCCGACGTTGCCGCGGTCGATCGAATTGGTGATCTCCAGCGTCGAGCGGACATCGTGCACGAAGGACCACTCCTCCCCACAACCGGGGTGCATCGGTTCGAGTGCCAGCGAGACGCCACACTGTTCGGCTTCGCGGCCGATCGCCTCCAAGGCGTCGCGGAGACTCCGCATCGCGTGCCCATGGATGTGATTGTTCCGGCCGCCGGTCATCACCAACAGGGTCGGCGCCCCGATCGCCGCCGCCGTCTGCACCGCCTGGATCCCATCGGCGACCGCGTCGTCGTAGCCGCGGCCGTCGCTGCCGGTGAAGCCGCCGGCCCAACTGAGGGACGAGACCCGCATGTTGTGATCGGTCAACAGCTCGATCGTCCGCTCCAGGTCGTAATCCTCCAGCTTGGGACGCCACAGCCCGATCCCGGAAAAGCCGTGCGAGGCATAGGCGACGACCTCCTCGTCGAGCGACCAGCGGAGCGTCGTCAATTCACTCACCGCCAATTTCGTCATCCTTGTACTCAGCAGTTGGAAGAGAAGGCGAGGCAATCCTGCCGACCGGCCTCCACGCCATCCCAGCGCGGTGACCAACGGGCGACGAGTATGCCGAGGGAGGGCGGCGATGTAAAGCTTGCGGTCGGGGGGGAACCGAGGGTTCTCCCAAAAAAGATTCTGCTAGCAAATCCGCGCCGACTGCCTCGCTACTGCATGTAGGGCAACCGCCGACCCTGGCGGCGCGCCGCTTTGAGCTGGGCTTCGAGATCCTCCCGCGCGATCGCCCCGACCGGGATCCGCAGCAGCGGTTCGTTGCTCCCTTCATTCCCTTCGCGGCGCGAGAGCACCGCTTCGATCTCTTCCTCCAGGGCGGCGAGCCAAGCCGGCAAATCGAGCCCGGCGCCGGTCGGATGCGCCGCCAACAGGTCGGCTTCCTGTTCCAGCAGCGGGAAGACGTCGCTCTCGCGGCCCGCCGCGGCATCTTCGATCGACGGTTCGACCAGCGCCCGGATCCGGTCGATGGTCATCGGTTGGATGAACCGCTCGGAGATCCGGTCGGCGACGGTCGGCATCCGCATCGAGTACTTCTGTTGCAGCTCGCGGAGTTTGCTGAGGTAGAGGTCGGCTTCCGATTCGATCCGTTCGGAGAGCGAGCGTTGCCACAAGGCGGCGGTCTGGTTGAAGCGATTGCGGACGAGGATTTCGTGGGCCCACATCACCGGTTTCAGGTTCCAGGCCACGCGATCGTAGCGAACCCGCAGGCGGAGGAAATCGAGGAACATGTACAGCATCTCGCCGCGATCGCTTTGCGTCGTCGTGCTGCTGTAATCGAGGTATTCGGCGTGATGATCAAGGATCGCTTCGAACACCAGCGACAGGTGCCGCTGAGCGGTCTGCAGATCGAGCCCCTCGCCCAGATCGGCGATCAGCGCGGTCTCTTCCAGCGGCCCCGGATCCTCGGCGAGTCGTGCCAGCCAGGTGTCGGCGCCCTGGTGCAGGATCGCGCGGACGTTGCCGAGCTGCAGGAACGTCTGCGTGAAGATCGGATCCCCGTAGCGTTGCACGAAGGCGACGAGCGCTTCCCAGCGTTTCGCGTCCGAGACCGACTCGAGGGCGGAAAGCCGGAGCGAGCGGCTGTGGGTCAACCAACTGGCCAGCAAGGTTTCGGTGAGCGATTCGAGGACCGGGATCAGGCCATCGTGGGGCTGCGTCTCCTCGATGCCGGGCCACTGCTGGGCCGCCTGCGTGATCGCTTGCACGATCGAACGAAAGCCGATGCGGAACAGCCGGTCGAATTCGGTCACGGCGCCCGGGCCGACCGGATTCTGCTGTTCCATCACGCGGGCCGCCTCGATCAGCCGGCACGCTTCGACGAAGAAGCCCCGCCGGGGGAGCCAGCGGAGCAGGTGCATCAACACGCGTTGCCGCAGGCGGGCGACAAAAATCTGCACCGGATCGCCGCCGCGGGAGAGCGGGATATAGAGCAAGTTTTTGGAGAGCAACGCCTGCAGCAGATCGGGAAATTCGCGGCGGACCGCTTCGTGATCGTCGCCCAGCAGGGCCGCAAAGATCGCGACCGCCCGTTGGTCGTCTTCTCCCATCGCTCCGGCCAGCGAATCGGCGGAATCGGCGGCCGCTTCGCGGGTGGCGGCGGCCCGTAATTCCGAGGTAGCGGAGACTTCCGCCAGCAGGACGCCGGTGATCAGGCGGCGGGCATCGGACATTTCGACGGCCGTCCCGATGATCCGTTCCAGCAGGGCGTCGCGGACGACCCGGCGGCGGTCGTACTGCCGCATCGATTCGGCATCGGCGCCCCCGGGGGGGACGCGGTAGGCACGCACCGAGACCAGCAGGTCGAGGAGCGCGACCCGGTTATCGGCGGCGCGGGAGGCCCAATCGACCAAGGCGTTCGCCCGCGTCTCCAGGATCGCCGGATCCTCGTTCGCCGCCGCTTCCCGCCCCGCCACGTCGCCCAGGTCGGCCGCCAAGACCCACAGGCGGGCCAGCCCGACGTGAAAATCGAGATGGTCTCCCAGCCGCCGCGATTCGGCTTCGATCTCGTCCTGGCTGCCGTCGTCGGCGCCCGGATCGAAGACCGAACCCTCCATCCCGTCGTCGGTGGTGTCGCGGTAAGTCACCCCTTCGTAGGCGGCGTCGAACAGGTTGTCTTCGTCCTCCTGCGGATCGGCTTCCAACGCTTCCAGTTCGCGATCCCAGTCGCGGGAGGGGGCTTCGCGCTGGCCGATCCGAAATTGCGGCGGCGACCAGTACGATTCGGCGTTGGCTTCGATCAGATCGAAGAACCGCCGCACCAGCGACCAGGGCCGTTCACAGGGGGCGGGCCGTTGCGGAGGGAGCGGGGCGAGCGGGGGCGTTTCCGGCCCCTCGCACTGTTGCCGGAGCCGCAACAGCCACTTTTCGGCGAGCAACGACCAGGAACTGTTGCCCCGTCGCAAGCCGACGATCTCGGCGCGGCTGAGCCAATGCACCAGCAGCGCCATCGAGGCGACAAAATCGGAGCGTTGCAGGAGGGCATCGAAGACCAACGCGTAGGCGCGGGGCGAACGAAAGAGCTCGGCGTGCGGGGCCCAGAACTTGACGTCGCCGGTGGCGGCCCCGCCCGAGTGCCACAGCCGCAGGGCTTGCGCGACCAATTGCGCCGATTCGTAAGATTCCAGCGGATCGACCGCCTGCAGCTCTTCGATCGTGTGGGCGGCGTACTGCCGCCACCACTCGGCCAGCCGGCGGTATTCCGCATCAAGCTGTTCGTAGAGGGCGGTCGCATCGACCGCGGCCGCTTCGCTCCAGACCTTCGCCAGGTAACCGAACAGTTGATCGGTCAGATAGATCAGGTCGTCGACGCGGTGATCATGGACCCCGCTGTCGGGGCCGTGAAAGCGATTGAAGTTGCCGGCGAAGCCGAGGATGTTCCAGGGGTCGACGAAGGCCCCACACTCGATCCCGCGGAGGAGCAAATCAAAGACGCGTTCGGGGACGGCAGCGGCGGTTTCCAGGTCCTGGTTGCGGAGGGCTTGAATCCCCTGCATCAACGCGCAATCGATCCGGCACATCATCCGCGAGGAAGCGACGTTGACGGCGTCGGCTTGCCGCTTGGCCGCGTCGGCGTAACCCATCTTGGCATACAAGCGGGCCAGATGAGCATGCTGTTGTTGGCCGGCGCGGCGGCGGGCGATCGCCCCGTTGAGATGCTGGCGGGCGGCGCCGAACGGTTGGCGTCGCAGTTCCGCTTCGGCACGGAGCCGTTCGGCGTGCGGCCCTTCCATCCGCTGCAGCAAGGCTTCGTAGTAGGCGTCGCGATAGGCGGCGATCGGCGCCATCAACGAACCGAGGGTGACATCGGAACTGTAGGCAGCGGGTCCCCAGCCGCTGATCCCGGTCGCCATCAGGATCGTGCCGGCGAGCACCGCGGCCGCTTCGTAATGGAGTTCCTCGCGGGGGAGGTTCTGTTCGTCGTCGATCCGACTGAGCAGCGCGTCGAGCGTCACCTGTTCGAGGATGAACCGGTGGTAGTAGCCCTCGGCGTCGATGCGGTGCGGGTCCCACTGCCCGAACTGGTAATTGGGGCGGCGGTTGACCGGATGTTCAAAATCGTACTCCCGCGGGTCGATCGCCATTTCGGTCAAGCGGTCGACGTCGAAGTGGGCGGCCCGCAAGATCTCGGGGTCGGTCTGCCGGAGGATCTCCAGCGTCTGATGGATCAGGCGACGATATTTCCCATCGGCGACGCCCGCGTCGCGGATGTAGACCGGCAGGGCGCCAACCCATTCGTGAGCGTACGGTTCGCAGCTGCGGTTTTCCAGCTGGGCCACCGGACGGTAGCCGATGAAATCGTTCAGCCGGGCGATCGCCGCCGGGATGACCTCCTCATCGCTCGCCCCGGCCACGATCTCGGCCAACACCGCCTCGCAGCCGCGGCCGACGAAAAAGCCATTGAAGAGCAGTTCGGGAACCTGGTGGAAGAGCAGGTCGCGATGGAAATCGAGGTAGGCCGGGAGGAGCTCGCTCCAGACGAGCCGGAGGGCCCGCTCGGCTTGCTGGACGTCGCCAAAGACGCCCTCCGGGCCGCCCTGTTCTTCCAGCGTCTCCCGCAGCCACTGCTGGACCACCAGCCAGGAGGGGGGACCAGCGAGCGGATCTCCCGCCGCAGCCGCGGCATGGAGGGCATTCAGGTTTCCCAACGTGGTCGGATCGGACTGCCCCGAGGCGAAATTGAGATAACCTGCTACCTGCCGCAGCGCCTCGCGTGATGGTGGCTGAGGGGAAGAAGCGGTCATAACGGCCGTAGGCTGGAGCCAAACCAGCGGTTCCTACCGGGCAGCGAAACCCGGTCGATTCAGAACCGCAGGGAAGGCGGGCATGGGCGGGAACGAGCAGCGGTCCGTGGAACGGCCGCAGCCTTCCTCGCCAATCTATGGAAGCAGCTCGCTTTGGTCTAGGCGGCAGTTACCGCTTCGTTTTCCGCTTGGCGGCCTTCTTCGCCTTGGTTCCTTTCTTCTTACTCGCCTTGACCGGAGCGGCTTTGGCACTTTTCACCCCGCGGGTGGTCTTCTTCTTGGCCGCCCGCTTGCTGGCCGGAGGGCTGGTCTTGGTTTTCTTCTTGGCCGCTGGCTTGGCGGTTTTTTTCTTTTTGGCGGATTTCTTGGTCGCCTGCTTCGCCGCAGTCTTTTTCTTGGACTTGGTGCCGCCAAACGCAGCGCCCCAGCCCTCCGCGTAGGATTGGTTGGAGCCGATTCGGACAATCGTCATCGTTGAGAAACCTTCACTGGATCGAAAGAGTGGTTTGGCCAAACCGCGCTGCGCGGCGCGGGAAGGACCCGCCCGCCGCCCGCGGCTGCATCATGCGTGGATGCTTTTGTACCGAAAACGCTTCGGCTCGTCACCACTCTCTCCCAAGCGTTCTCGTCGTTGTCGCTCGTAGACTTGGAAGTTGCCTTCGCACCAGTGGACGTAACCATCGCCTTCGAAGGCGAGGATATGGGTCGCCAGCCGGTCGAGGAACCAGCGGTCGTGACTGGTGACGACGACGCAGCCGGCGAAGTTGAGGATCGCTTCTTCCAAGGCCCGCAGCGTATCGACGTCGAGGTCGTTGGTCGGTTCGTCCAGGAGCAACACGTTGCACCCTTGGCGGAGCAGCTTGGCGAGGTGGACGCGGTTGCGTTCGCCCCCGGAAAGCGTGCCCACTTTCTTTTCCTGATCGGGCCCTTTGAAGTTGAACTTCGAAACGTAGCCGCGGGCGGCGATCTTGCGTCCGCCCATATCGAGCGTGTCGTGCCCGCCGCTGATCTCTTGGAACACCGTCTGGTCGGGCGCCAGGGCGTCGCGATTCTGGTCGACGTAGCCGAGTTCAACCGTATCGCCCACTTTGAATTCCCCGCTATCGGGAACGTCCTGACCGGTCATCATCCGGAACAGGGTCGTCTTGCCCGCCCCGTTGGGACCGATGATCCCGACGATCCCGCCGGGCGGGAGGCGGAACGAGAGGTCTTCGATCAGGACCTTGTCGCCGAAGGCCTTGTTGACCGCATGGGCTTCGATCACCACTTCCCCGAGGTGCTTGCCGGGGGGGATCTGGATCTCCAGCTCCTCGGGCCGCTCATCGAACGACTCCTGCGACATGTCCTCGTACGCCTTGATCCGGGCTTTGCTTTTGGCTTGCCGCGCCTTGGGGCTCATCCGGATCCAATCGAGTTCTCGGGAGAGCGTTTTTTCGCGGGCTTTCTGCTGGCGTTTTTCCAGCGCCAGCCGCTTCTGCTTCGCTTCCAGCCAAGCCGTGTAGTTGCCCTCGAAGGGCACCCCGCGTCCGCGATCGATCTCCAGGATCCACTGGGCAACGTTATCGAGGAAATAACGGTCGTGGGTGACCGCGACGACGGTCCCGGTGTACTTGGCCAGGTGCTGCTCCAGCCAGGCGACCGATTCGGCATCGAGGTGGTTGGTCGGTTCGTCGAGCAGCAGCAAATCGGGCTGGCGGATCAACATCTGGCAAAGTGCCACGCGGCGGCGTTCGCCTCCCGACAGCGTGGTGACCTCCGCGTCGCCCGGCGGCAGGTTCATGATGTCCATCGCGACTTCGACCTGGCGATCGAGGTCCCACAGGTCGTGGGTCTCGATCGTGTCCTGCAGCGCCGCCATCTCGTCGCACAGCTTCTGCATCAAATCCGGGTCGTCG
>CAYNVI010000206.1:0-8036 GCA_964400585.1 uncultured Pirellulaceae bacterium
CACGCGTCAACAACGGCACGTCATAGAGCGCCGCCAGGTAAGGCGGCAAACCGGCCGGCACGCGAACTTTCCGCGGGGCCGTTTCGGCGGCCGGCAGCGGGCCCAGGAATTCCGCTTCGCGATCGCTGCGCTCGAAGGCTTCATTGAACATGTACTCGAGCGGCAGTTCCATGATCCGGGCCGCCCGCATGTCGCTCAGGATCCGCTGGACGCTGCTGCGGGTCCGGCCGTAGCGTTTGCTCAGGGTGACCACGCCGACGCCGCGGCGATGCTGTTGGTAGATCGCCCGCTTGTCGTCCTCGCTGAGCGCGCCGCGATGGTTGGGGAAGATCGCCAAGGCGGGATGCTCGCTGTCGTAGTTCTTCAGCGTATAGCGGATCGTCTCCGGGCTGCGGTTCATCTGCTCGGCCAACTGCCGCGTCACGTCCGAGAGGCTCGCGCCCCCTTCGGCCGCCTGCCGCCCCCGTTCGATGATTTCGCCTTTTTCTTCGTCGCTCAGCTGGCTGAAGCGTTCCCCCCGGCGGATCCGGTCGCGATTGCCCGCTACGAACCGCTCGACGCTGCTCTGCAAGAACCCGACCCGTTTGCGCCCCCCAAAGAGGAAGCGACGGCTGACCAACCCCTGGTCCCGCCAACGACTGATCGTCTTGGTCGACACGTTGAACATCTTGCTCAAGTCGTTCACCGTGTGGACCGGCTCGGGCGTCTCTTCGACCGAGATGTCCGCCGCCTCGGACATGTCCTCGACAAAAAGTCGCAGGTCATGCCGCAGGTCGACCCCGCGGATGGTCCGCCGCCCCGCTTGATCCGGGCGGTATTCGGTGATCCGAAAGCAGACGAAGTCGTACGAGTAATCGCGGACGTCATCGATCTCGACCAACAACGCTTCGGCCCGTGCCGTCTGCTCGAGCTTCTTGCCCCGCGGGGCAAACCGCGCCTGTTGGTCGCGAAGTTCCTTGATGTCCGTATTGCGATAATCTTGATGCATCGCGGTTGGTTCCCAGTCTGAATGCACAGTCTGCCAAAGTTCGTCCCTGCGACCCCGGCGGGTCGCTCGACAGGTGCTGGTTCGCCCGGGGATCGCCTCTTCCTGAGGCAATAATAATCCGTGAAACCGCGGGGGCCGGCAGGCCGCTACCCCCCCATCGATGACGCATCGAAGGGAGGGACACGTTCCCGCTGACGGACGACCCGTCGTTTTCCGCCGGCTGACTCCTTGTCGCCGGCGCTCTCGTTGCTACGCCGATTCGCTCGCGATCCGGCGATCCGCTCGTGTGCCACACGTGCCGTCAAACAGGAGACGGAGCGGTCGTGGCGGGTTCGGGGAAAGCCCCAGCAAATCGCTTGCCTTCACCCTCACCTTGTGCCGCTCGTCCCCCGCCAGTGCTCGCCATCGCTGGCGATCCGGGGCAGCCAGCGGCCACGGGTCAGCCCCGCCCGGCTCATTCTAGCCGACTGGCAGCTGACCAACTGACGCACCCAACGATATGGAAATTTTGCGCCAAAACCTAAAAAACGGACAAAAAGTTGTCGCAAAAGCAGAAAAAGCCTTGTCGGCCTCGGTTTTTCGACCTAGCCCGAGCCGTTTCACCGCCGGCAGGATGTCGCCAGCGAGGACTCCTTTTGCAAGATTTTCACTCGTTTGTAACCTTGGTCCTCCGTGGCCCAGCCCTGCTCCGCCGTCATTTTCGGAAAAGCTGGTCAAGCTGGCAGCGGCCGGCGGTCGATCCTGATTGGCGGATTGTCACCGCGCGCTTTTCGCGTCCCTACGCCAGCCAGGAAACCCCGACGCCATGCCCTCTGACGCCCGACTCGCTGCCCGCCACTCCCTGCTCGCTGCCTCGCCCCTGGCCGCGGCGCTGCCCCGCCGGGCGTTCCTTCGCCAAGGCGTGTTGGCCGCAGCCATCGCTGCCGGACCGTCGCTGATCGCGGCCGAGCGGAAAGGGGCCGTCCGGCTGCAGCCCGCCCGCGACCAGCGGCTGTTCCGCGTGCGGGCCGAGCTGGAGGTCAAAGGGAACGTCAATCTGGCCAAAAATTCGCTGACGTCGAAGCAGCGAGAGCGTCAGTTGCCGCTGCTGTCGAACTCGCTGGTCGACTACGAGGAACGGGTCCGCCGCAGCGGTTCGCTGGCGACGGCCGCCGAGCGGTATTACTACGAAGCCGAAAGCGACGCGACCCTCGGCGGCGCGGACCAACGAACGCAGCTCCGCGACCGCATCGCGCGGGTCATGATCCACAGCCAGGAAGGGCGGAGCGTCCTCTACGCTCACGACGCCTACCTCACCCACCAGGAGATCGATCTCCTCCGCCTCCCGGCCAATAGCCTGGCGATCGATGAGCTGCTGCCGCGGACGGCGTTGACGGTGGGGGATTCGTACGTAATCGCCCAGGAATCGCTGCGCCGGTTGCTCGATCTCGATGGGATCCAGGAAGCGACGGTCAGCGGCGAGCTGACGGGTGCCGACGCCGAGCGGGTTCAGTTGCAGCTGAAAGGCAAAGTGCTCGGCTCGGTCGAAGGGGTCGCCACCACGATCGATCTGGCAGCCAAGCTGAGTTTCGATCGCCGCTTGCAAGCGACCACCTGGCTCGCCATGGCGATGCGGGAACGCCGTGATATCGGCAAGGCGGAACCTGGCTTCGAGGTCGCCGCGACCCTGAAAATGATTCGCCAGCCGCTGGAAAAGCCGCACGCGATCCGCCAGCCGATCGAGCTGCCGGCCGAGCCTCCCGCCGAGCGATTGCTGACCGACCTGAGCAGTCGCCAAGCCCCTTGGGGCACCTTGATGGACCGCCGCTGGCGGATGGTTTCGGACACCCCCGGGCTGACCACCCTGCGGATGATCGACAGCGATCGCAGCATCGCGCAGTGCGACGTCCGCCTACTCGCCCCGCTCAAGCCGGGCGAGCAGCTGACCTTGGCAGCGCTTCGCCGTGACGTGCACGAATCGCTGGGCAAACAATTCGGCGAATTCCTGCAGGCCGAAGAGGGGATCAATAGCAGCGACCTCCGCGTCCTCAGCCTCTCTGCCTCCGGGACGGTCCAGGGGATCCCGATGCACTGGATCTTCGTCCACTGCAGCGATGATTCCGGACGCCGCCTGCTGGCGACGTTCACGCTGGAGGCGGAAAAGGTCAACGATTTTGCCGGCGCCGACGTCCAGTTCGCCGGGGCGATCCACTTCCGCGCGCAACCTACCCGGCCCACTCCACTCGCCCCCCGGGACGCCGGCGAAGAGGAGACGCCGGAAGCCCCCGGAGCGGATGAAGCGTCGAAACAGGTTGCCGAAAAAGCGGACGACGCCCCCGCCGTCCGCTAACGCTCCTCGTCCGCAGGGGTCAGGTCCAGAAGGGGTCAGTGCCTCTTGCGAAAGTCCTGCCCGACAAGTCCAGAAGGGGTCAGTGCCTCTTGCGAAAGTCCTGCCCGACAGGGGTCTGCCCGACAGGGGTCAGAGCCCAGCCAACGGAGGTGGGGTGGGGACGGAGCGAATGGGGCGGAGGGCGAACAAAACGCAAAGTTTTTTCGCCGATCGGGGCGGCGTGGACTAGATTAGAGCCGGTAGCTTCGCCATGGCGGCGAACGATGCACGCTGTTCCTCTTGCTTGACCCCGATCTATGCCCATCCGTTCTGATGCTTTGCGGACCGTCGCGTGGAGCTGCTTGGCATTCGCCCTGACGCCGGCGTTTGCCCAGGCACAGGAAGACGACGCGGTCGCACCCGCTCCGGCCCCGCGGCAAGCCGAAGTGCGGCAGGAGATGACGCCCTTCGCCCCGGGGACCGTCCGCGTCATCCCCCCCCAACCGACCGCCGAGGAGACCTTCAGCGGCCCCTTGGAGCTGGCGGGGTTCCTGGAAAAGCACCCTGAGATCCAGTGGACTGCCCCGGAGTTCGAAGAGGGACGGCCTCATTTCGACCCGCGCACGCGGACGCTGGCCGAAATGGCCCAGCACGTTATCTTCCGCCGGGAAATCTTCTGCTTCGAATTCGCCTTCAAACCGCTCCGGCAAATCTACGTCGATGTCCCACAGCCCGACGGCACGATGAATCGGAAGCTGATCTGGTACATGGTCTATCGTGTCCGCTACCGCGGGGGCGACCTCCGCCCGGCTGCCGACGAGGACGCCGCGCAACCGATCTACGACCGGATCGAATCGGTCGGCTACGCCTCGCGGCATTTCTTCCCGATGCTGGTGCTCGCCAACCAGGCGACCGGCAAGGAGTACCTCGACCGCATCCTCCCGGCGATCAAACCGAAAATCAAAGCCCGCGAGAAGATCACGACCACGCTGCACAATACGGTCGAAATCTCCTCGATCCCGATCCCGCGGACCACCGATCCCGCGGCTCCCGGCGTGTGGGGGGTGGCGACCTGGGAAAATGTCGATCCCAACATCGATTTTTTCTCGGTCTTTGTCTATCGGCTGACCAACGCCTTCCGCGAAGTCGAAGCGTCCGAGGGCGAGACGGAATACGAGCAGAAAGTGTTGCAGCTCAATTTCTACCGCCCCGGCGATACCCTCGCGGAAACCGAGGATCAGGTCCGCTTTGGCATCCCCGCCTACACCGATTCGCAAGAGCAGCAGTACGTGCTGGAGCAATATGGGTTGGAGAAGCCGCTTGATTACAAATGGAAGTTCCGGTAATTTTTCGCTTTACTCTTGGCTCAACCATTCCGTCTGCCCCTGCGGCCGACGTGTAATCTCCCCCTCGTTTGGATGAATCGGAACAATGGCTCATAAGAAAGGGCAAGGCTCCAGCCGGAACGGACGCGACAGCAATGCGCAGCGGCGTGGCGTCAAACGCTTTGGCGGCGAATCGGTCAAAGCGGGGAGCATCCTCGTGCGTCAAGTTGGCACCAAGTTCCACGCCGGTCGGAATGTGGGCCAGGGGAACGACTACACGCTGTTCGCCCTCGTCCCCGGCACCGTCCGCTTCGACCGTGAAGGTCGCCGCATCAATATCGACGCGCTGGAAAACTAGGCTCCGCCAGAAAGGGCTGGGCCGTACTCCATGTTTGTCGACCGCGTCAAAATCGAACTGATCGCCGGGCGGGGCGGTGATGGTTGCACCAGCTTCCGCCGGGAAAAGTATGTCCCCAAAGGAGGTCCCGACGGCGGCAATGGCGGCCGCGGAGGCAGCGTCATCATCACCGCCCGCGAGGGCGTCAACAGCCTGGCCCAGTTCGCGAACCGGCGGATGTGGCGGGCCCCCAAAGGGATGCCAGGTCAGGGCTCCGATCGCAACGGGAGACGGGGGCGTGACCTGCGGATCTACGTTCCCCCCGGAACGGCCGTGATCGATGCCGAGCAGCAGTTCGTGATCAAGGACCTGCTCCAGCCGGGCGACTCGCTGGTCGCGGCCCGCGCCGGCAAGGGCGGCTGGGGCAATATCCATTTCAAATCGGCGACGAATCAGGCTCCCCGCGAACACACCCTAGGCGAAGAGGGCGAACGCCGGCTGGTGATCTTGGAACTGAAATCGATCGCCGATGTCGGACTGGTCGGCAAGCCGAACGCCGGCAAAAGCACCCTGCTGAGCCGGCTGAGCGCTGCCCGCCCGGAGATCGCTGATTATCCGTTCACAACAAAGCACCCCAACCTGGGGATCGTGCGGGCCAGCGGCGATCGCGAGTTCATCCTCGCCGATATCCCCGGCCTGATCGAAGGGGCCAGTCAGGGGATCGGGCTGGGACATGAATTCTTGCGGCATGTCGAACGCGCCGGGGTCTTGCTCCATCTGGTCGAACCGGCACCGGTCGATGGCACTGACCCGCTCCAGAACTACGACACGATCCGCAGCGAACTCGATTCTTATAGCGCCGACCTGGTCGGGCGCCCCGAGATTATTGCGATCACCAAAGCGGAACTGCCGGAAGCCGAAGAGATCCGTGCGCGGATGCAGGCCCACCTTGAACGGCCCGTGCATCTGGTCAGCTCCGTCACCGGGGCCGGCCTGCCGGAAATGCTGCGAGAGGTGACCGAAACGCTCGATCGGTCCCGTGCTGCCCAGCAGCAACACGCCGCCGAGCAAGCCCCTCTCGACCACACCCAGGCCGAAGCCGAAGCGGACGCCGGGGGCCAAACGCCCGGCAAAAAACCACGCCGCCTGCCGCCTCATCTCGCCGGCCCGACTGCGCAGCTTTCCGACGACAACCAGCCCCGTGACTTCCATCCTTCGGACGAAGCGGAATGACCCCTCGGGTCGTGGTGGCCGATGTCGGCAACTTTGCGCTGAAGGCGGGCTTCTACCGGTGGGACGGCACGCGATGGACCGCCGAGGGCGATCCGCTGGTCGTTGACCTGCCAGCCGGTCACGAGCCGGCGAGCACCGACCCGGCAAGCACCGACCCGGCAAACGCCCCTCCGGCAGGCGGCGACCCGACCGATACCCGCCCGACCGATACGTGGCAGCGAGGCCTTGCCCGCTGGTATCAGACGCAAGGCGAAGCCCTCTCGCTCGACCGCCTGGGCATGCTCGGTTGGCGCGTCGCCAGCGTGAACCCGCCGCCGACCGCCTGGCTGGAAGCCTGGGTGAGTGGACGCGATCAGCCCGCTCGGCGGCAGCTGTGGCGCGCGATCTCGGCGGTGGACGTGCCCTTGCAGTTGGCGGTTCGCCATCCCGAACGGGTCGGCATCGATCGCCTGGTGGCCGCCTGGGCCGCATGGCGAGGCAGGGCCCAGGCCGATCGGCCGGCGGCTGGCGAGGCCTGGCACTTTCCGCCCGATCCCTCTCCGCCCCGGCCTGTGATGGTGGTCGACGCCGGCTCGGCGATGACCGTCGACTTGGTCGCCGCCGACGGCACGTTCCTCGGCGGCGCCATCCTGCCGGGACGTCAGATGCAACTGAAATCGCTCGGCGTCGGCGCGTTCGCCCTCCCCGATCTGTCCCATCCCCGTTCGTCGACCGAGAGCGATCCGGCGACGCCTGCCGGCGCCCCGGTTCCGGCGCTGGATCTGGCTGCCGAGTGTCCCGGTCAAGACACCGTGGCGGCGATCGAACTGGGCGTGGCAGCCGGCATGCTCGGCGCGATCCGTCAGCTCCGCGAGGCCTACACCGCCCGGCTGGCCGCCCCTCCCGAACTGGTCGTGACTGGCGGAGACGCCGCCCGCCTCGCTCCCCTGCTTGGCGCGACCGCCACCTGGGTTCCCCACCTGGTCCTCGATGGCTTGGCCCAACTCGCCGGGGCTCCTCCCGACGCCTCGAGCGTGCGGCCCGCCGATCGATAACGCCGAACAAACCCGAGACTCGACCAAACGCCCCCTGATGAAGCGAGCCGCCAGGCAGGCGTTCGTCTCCCCCCGGGCAATCGTGCCGCCTTCCGAGTTATGCTATAGGGACCGGTGGCGCCGCGGGGGCGTCCCTGCCGTCATTCCCTCGATCGAAGGTAGCGAGATGGCTTCGCAAGCGGTGGCAGAAATCCTCGGATTAGATGCCACGACGACGCGCCCGAGCGCCTACCAGTTGCTCGGCCTGCCGGAGGGCGAAGACAACCCTCGCGCGATCGAAGCCGCCTATCACGCCGCCTCCCGTCGGCTGAAACAAAAACAGACCGAGAGCGATACGCAGGCCTGGAAGCAGGCGGCGGCCGCGGTCCGCAAGGCGGGGAAGCTGCTGACCGATCCGCAGACCAAGGCGGCCTACGACGCCAAACGGGCCGGCAAGCCGCCCGGCGAAGCGGCGACCGACCCGCTGGAGGGCCTGCTCCCGCGGTTCGATCCGCTGGCCCCCTTCGATGTCCAGGCGGCCACCCGCCGTGCCCAACAGCTCACGCCTCCCAAACCGCTGTTCCCCCACGCCCCCGCTTCCTCTCCGGCCAGCGCGGCCGTCGCCGAACCGCCTCCCGCCCCGGCGGCGATGCCCGCGCCCCCGGAGGAGCCTCCCCGCCCCGCCGCCGAGACGATGCCGCGGCCCGCGGCCGCCCCCGCCGTCCGAGCGACGCCCGCGCGGCGGCGACGTCGACGCGGTTTTCCCTGGGCCGCCGCCATCCTCTCGCTGATGGTGATCGGCATGCTGGGAGGCATCGCGGCGGGAGATCGG
>CAYNVI010000207.1:0-8028 GCA_964400585.1 uncultured Pirellulaceae bacterium
CGCTTCCCTCCGCCGCGCAATCGCCGACGGCACCTACGAGACGCCGGAAAAGCTGGATGTCGCCCTCAATCGGATGTTGGACGACTTCGCCTGATCAGCCGCTCAGGGCGGGGCCTCCCCGGCGCCCTTTCGCCTCCCCGGCGCGTTTTCGCCTCCCCGGCGGGGCTCCCGGCGAGGAAGGCCAGGGGGCCGGCGTGACGAGCCACCGTACGTCGTTTCTGCCGACTCGGTGGTGCCGAAAGGCTCGCCCCGGGAGTATAGTGAAGGACTGCTTCGGCCTGCCACGTGGGTGTGCAGGTCCCCGCACCGTCAACCCTTAGGCCTATCGTGACGACTGAGACCGATTCTTTGGGAAAAGTCGAAGTCGCGCTCACGCCGCAGCAGCGGTTTGAGGAGTTCCTGCAAAGCCGCGGCTTGCGGAATACTGAGCAGCGACGGTTCTTGGTGGAGCAGGTCTTCAGCCGGCATCAGCACTTTGATGTCGACCTGCTGACCGAGCAGCTCCCGCGCAAGGGCGAAAAAAATTACGTCAGCCGACCGACCGTCTACCGGACTCTGAAAGAGTTCGTCGATGCGGGGCTGCTCCGCTGTTTTCAGCTCGAGGGACGGACGGTCTACGAGCACGATTACGGCTACCCCCAGCACGATCACTTCTACTGCACGAAGTGTCGCGAACTGCTCGAATTCCAAAGCGACGAGCTGGTCGAACTCCGCGATCGCGTCGCCGCCGAGCATGGCTTCCGCGTCAGCAGTCACCGGCTGATCATCCAGGGCGTCTGCCAGAAGTGCAACCGGAAACGTCGCCGGAAACGGAAGCACGACCTGGTCTGAAACCACGCCGGCCGGGACGCGCTCCCTGGAGGAGCGGGGCTTTTGCATCGCGAAGCTGGGCGTTTCCCGGAGCGGGATGAGGGTCGACCGCTGCAAACAACGGATCGCCGTGGCCCTAAGACGCGATGGGTCATCCATTACCGACAAGCCCGCAGACCGAGCGGCCAGCGCGGTCGCCCAAGGGCACTCGAAAGTGCCCCCTGTCGCGGAGCGAACGCGGCGCGCTGCGGATCGGGATGGGCTTCCTTACCTCCCCGTTGCTCGAGCGGAAGGATGGGGGACGCGGCAAAGAGACGTGCGGTGGGTCTGCACGCCGCGTCGATTCCGGCTCGAAGCAACGAAAGTTCTAGATTGCAGACGGCGTGCCAAAGACACGCCTGGCGCCGCGACCGCGTGCTTTTGCCAGGCATCCGGGGGCGTCGAGCCAGCAAAACGGGCGTGCCGTCGGAAAAACTTCCCCGCCGGCCGCGGCGCCCGCGGGGCGCCGGCGTCCCCCCGCTTGTAAGCCTTACAAAACACCGCGCCGATTTACAAACCGGCAGCAACCGGCGACCGATCCGCGGCGGCGACCGCGCTCGCTTCAGGCCGGATCGTCGGCTTCCTGCAAGTGGTCGCGGAGGGTTTTGAGCATCGCTTCGAACACCCGTTCTTGCTTGTCGAATTGACGATTCTCGGCCTGAATCTGCAGCAGCAGCAGGTCGTGGCGGTCGGGGATGACGAGGATGCGGGCGGTGACGAGCAGGTCGAGGACGAAGAAATTCAGTTCGCAGCCCGCTTCGCCTTCCGCCCGAACGCTCTGGGGATCGGGAACGACTTCGATCTCGTCGTACTCGGCCCGCATCGCCTCGATCACTTGCTCCTTCAAGGATTCGGCGTCGGTTTGCCGATGGTAACGATTGAGGGAAAAGAACGCACCATCGGGCGATTCCAGGGTCACCCCGACCGATTCGTCTCCCGCCGTCCGCTCGGTGATCTCCCAGTTGTCGGGATAGAGAAACCGGACGCCGTATTCGTCGAAGGTAGCGGGCATGCGAGCGGGGACCTGGGGGCGAGAAGGGGAGCGCCGAAACGCGGGGAAGGGAGCGTCGCGAGGGGCCGAAGGGGCTTGCTTGTCGTCCCGCTATTTTGCTACAGCTGGGCTGGTTTGTCACGATGAAGGATCCGATGCCCCCCACGCCATTGCGGAACGAGCGCCCCCCTCGCGCGTCGACATGGCGGGCGCTGCTAAGCCTCTTCTTGATGGTGGGAACCCTGTTGCTCGGCGGCGGGGGCTGCCGGGCGATCCGTCGCGATGGCGAGTCGCGGCAATCGATCGCCGCCAAGCGGCTGGCCCGGCAGGGGCTGGAGGCGATGCATCGGGAACGCTGGGACGATGCCGAAGACTTGTTCGCCGGGGCGATCGATCTGAACGCCGGGGACGAACGCGCCCATTGGGGCTTGGCGGAATCGCTGTGGCGGCGGGGGGAACGCGAACAGGCGATCGAGCATTTGCGGACCGCGGTCCGCTTAAGTGGTTCGCATCCCGAGTTGGTCGTGCGGCTGGGACGCATGTACTGGGAAGCGGGCGAGTTCGCGGCGGCTGAGAAATACTGCGACGAGGCCCTCGTCGTCGGTCCCGAGTGGTCGGCCGCCTGGGCGCTGCACGGCGACTGCTTGGCGCGCCGCGGCAAAACGCAGGAGGCGTTGGCCGCTTACCATCGCGCCCTCGCGTTGCAGCCCGATTATCCGGAAGTGCAGATCCAGGCGGCGGAACTCTATCGCCAGCAAGGCCGCTACGACCGCTTGCTGGCCACGCTCGATCGGGTCCGCGACGAATTGCCCAGCGAGGCCTGTCCGAGTCGTGTGCCGCTGCTGCGCGGGATCGCCATGCGGCAGCTGAATCGTCCTCACGAAGCGGCCTCCTGTTTCGCCGAAGCCCTGCGGCGGGCCCCCGAAGACCCCAACGTGCATCTGGAGATCGCCGCCCTCTCGCTACGTGGCGGCGAACTGGAGAAAGCCCGCGAGGCGCTGGTCCGTGCCGAGCAGCTGCATCCCGGTGCCGAGCCGACGCAGGAGTTGGTCGAGCAACTGGCCCGCCGCGAAGCCCGCTTGGCGGCCGAAGCGTCGCCTCCGATCAAGCAACGATAATCGGGAATCTGCCGGTGATGCCGCGTTTGCCGTTTGGGCCGAGGGCTCGACCATCGCGCGGTCCGCTTCGCCGCGGGAAGATTTGCCTCCGGCCGATCGGCGGGCTACCTTTCCGATGAACACCTCAACGGAGGTGAGCTGCTGTGACAACGGTAGTGGCGGGGGTAGGCCATCTTCGCTCGGCAATGATCCGAGTGCTTTTCCCGAAGTTGTCTTGGAGTACCTGTTCGATGCACACGACTTCCTCTTCTCAGCCGATCGCGACGTCGGCTTCCGCCCCTGCTCCGACCGCCGCGCCGGGGCAAGATTCGGGGGCGCAGGATACCGGGACGCGGGATACCGGGAGGCAGGATACCGGGACGCAGGATGCCGGGACGAAGGATGCCGGGGCGCGGGAAGCCGGGGCGCGGGAAACCGGGGCCCCGGATGCCGGACGATTTGTCGAGCGACGTCGCGCGAATCGGGGGGCCAGCCAGGGCAAGGAGCGTCGTCAATTCGGCAGCTCCTACCACGATCTCTCCGCCGATGCCCGCGAACTGGCGATGGCGATCGATGGCTACAAAGTCAAGCATCGCCGTCGCTACGTGACGTTTGAAGAGATGCTGAAAGTGATCCACGATCTCGGTTACGAGCGTCCGCAGGCCGGCTGACGGCCCCGCGGGGACGTTCGCTCTCCCGCCAACCTCTGCTGGGAGGCGTGATGCGATCGGGGACGCGGGTGCGAGCCGAGACAGACTCAGGCGGCCGGAGGCGATAGCAGGGGCTGGAGCAATTGGCGGCGGGTGACGATGCTGTGCACCTCCCCGCTGCGTTGTTTGAGGACCGCCACATCCGATCCGAGGTCGACCATCTGCAGCAACACCGCCAGGTGCTTGGCGGTGACCGAGGCCTCGACGACCGGACGGGGCGTGACGTCGTGCTCGGGGGAATACAGCAGGTCCGCATAGCGGACAAACCCGATCAGGTTCTGTTGGCTGTAGACAAGGATGATCGGATGGCCGCAGCGGCGTGCCGCGGCAAACGCCGATTCGCGTCCGGCGTGCAGGTCGACGCTCGCCAAGCGACTTGGCGGGACGCCGAAGCGGACCGCCGGCGCATTGCCGGTTTGAAAGACGCTTTGGGCAAAGCCACGCTGGCTGCCCGCCAAGATGCCCGCTTCGTGCCCCTCGCGGAGGACCTGTTCCAGATCGCGGCGGGCCATCCCCAAGCGGATTTGAAAGGGGGTTTCCCCGGTGAGGAAGCGAAGGCCGCGGGCGAGGAGGGCGAGGAACAGCGAGACCGGGAGGAACACGGCGGTAAAGCTGAGGACTAACGGGCGGGCCACGCGGAGCAGGCGGTAGGGCGCGTGGTAGAACAGGTATTTGGGGAGCAGTTCGCCGCCCACGAAGACGACCGGGGTCATCAGGATCGTGGCCAACAGTTCGCTGGCGGCGCCTCCCGAAATCCAGGACTGGACGCCCAGCACGATCGCCAGGCTCGTCAGGTAATTCGCCAGATTGTTGCCGACCA
Source organism: uncultured Pirellulaceae bacterium (assembly GCA_964400585.1). Taxonomy (GTDB): domain Bacteria; phylum Planctomycetota; class Planctomycetia; order Pirellulales; family Pirellulaceae; genus CAYNVI01. Next base: position 4,468 of record CAYNVI010000207.1, read on the forward strand.
GGGTCGAGGCGACGAAGATCGCGGGATTGTTCAGCAGCCAGACCATCCCCCGGGCCGGCCAGCTTCCGGAGAGACCGTCGAGCACCAGCCGGATCCGCGAGACGCGGTACATGCCGGTCTCGGTACCGCTGAAGAAGGCGCTCAGGGCCAACCCGCTGAGGAACAGAAGCAGCGCGAGGATCATCCGTTCGACCCCTCCGGCTCCGTTTCCTGTCGCGAGGGATGCTCCACGTCGATCTGCAGGTGGCCCTGTTGGTCATCATCGATGACCGTCAGCCGGTAGCCTTCCCACAGGCAGGTGTCGCCCAATCGCGGGACCCGTTCGTTGAGCCGCTGCATCAAACCGGCCAGGGTCACATTGCGACCTTCGGGCGTGGGGATCTCCAGCCGTTTCGCCAGCCAACGGGCACTGGTCGTGCCGGAAGCCAACCACCGTCCCGGCTCGATCTCGCGAGCCGCTTGGCCGGCCCCATGCACCAGATGTCTGGTATGTTCCTGGCCGGTGAGGATCTGGGTGATGATATCGTCCTGCGTCAACACGCCGATCGTTTCGCCGTACTCGTTGACGACGGCGGCGACCGGACGGTTCTCCCCGAGCATCTGGTCGAAGACCTGGGCCACATTGGCCGACCAGGGGACGTACAGGACCGGCTCCAGCGAGGCCGAAATGTCGTCGAGCTGATTGGGACGCAGCGTCCGCGTGGCGACCGCCGCGATCACCTCCTCGCTGCCCGGTTCGGTAAACAGGCGGTAGCCGTCGGCTGGCAGATGGGGAGGTTGCAGCGGTGCCCGAGGACGCTCGCCGGCCGGTTTCCTCGGCAGCTCCTCCAAGTGCAGCTGGCTGCGGGGACGCATCCATTCGCCCACCCGGGTGTCGGCCATCTCCATCAATTGCTGCAGCAGCCCGCGTTCTCGCGCCGCCAAAGCCGCGTCATCGGTGCCCAGCTCGATCGCCCGCTCGATGTCAGAGAGCTCGAGGTCGGATTCGGGTTGGAAGCCGGGCCAAATCAGGCGGCGGGCCAGCAGGTTGACGAAGGAGACCGCCGGCAGGATCGGGCTGACGATCCGCACCGCGATCGTCAGCACCGGTCCGATCACATAAGCGAGCCGGACCGGGGCGATCACGGCCACGCTCTTGGGAAGCATCTCGCTGCAGAAGATGATCACCAGCAGGCTGGCGACCGTGAAGCTGATCGCGCTGGCCGAGCCGATTTCGGGGACCTCTTCGAGACGCCCCCCGACAATCGAAGCGATCCCGAAATACAGCATGTTGACCAGCAGGTTCCAAAACAGGATGGCCGACAGCAGGCGTTCGGGGTCGTTCAGCAAGCGGACGGCCGAACGCCCGGCGGCCGAGCCGCGCTGCAAGGTTCGGCGGTCGCGCGGACGGAGCGAAAACAGCGCCGCTTCGCTGCCGCTGAAAAAAGCGCTCATGACGACCAACGCTGCCATCGGAAGAAGCCAAGGGAGGATGACGCGCCAGGCCATCACGCCTCCGCCCCCTCGCCCCGTTGGCGTTCCAACGAAACATCAAATTCGCTGAGCGCCGGTACCAGCATCGCCGCGGTCGCAAAGCCGTATCCCACGACCACGGTCGCGACCACGAACAACTGGTCGCGCTGCAGCAGGAATTGCGTGATCGCATAGAAGGTGACCACCGGCAAGGCAAACGAAGCGGTGAAGATGGCGGAGGAAGGATTCCGCCATCCCAAGGCGGCGTACAAGGCGGCGCCGCCGCCCAAGATCATCGTCAAGAATGGCGCCAGCTGCAGTTGGAACGCGCCCCGAAAGCTGACCATGATCACCATGCAGATCGCGACTCCGATGCAGAGGAAAAAAACGGTGCCCAGGCTGACCAAGGTCGCTGTCCGCCCCACCGGGTAGTTGAGTCCACAGTGGATCCCCAAGGCGGCGACGAAGACGAACAGGCAGAGGAGTCCCAGGACCGCATAGACGGTATTCTCCAGGGTCGTCACGCCGAGGGCCCCGAGCGCGATCACGGTCGCCAAGGGGACCAACACCATCTCCTTGGTGACATACAGGACCCCTGCCAGCTTGCCGAAGATGAACTCCGCCGGACGGAGGTCCGTGACCATCAGCAGGTCGAGCGCCAACACGTCCCGCTCGCTGGTGACCGAACTGACCGCCAGGGCGTTGACCATCAGCAGGCTGATGACCCCGATCGCCGCGACCGGGAGGGTCGCCGCCGGCAAAGTGCGGCCTCCCACACCCGTCCGCTCGAACGCTTCCCCACTGCCGATCGTGGCCGCCAAGGCCAGTCCGGCCAGCAGGCACAGGAGCAGGTAGGCGAGGCGAATGATCAGCACCTTCCGCCCATAGGCCCAGGTACGGACCTCTCGCCAGAGGATCGGGTTCTTCCAGACATGCCGCGGTTCGCGGACCTTCCATTGCGGACTGGCGATCGCTTCCGCCGAGCCTGCCGGCGGCGAATTTGCGGGATTCTCCGGCGTCAGGCGGACATCCCGAGAGGGATTCCAGACGCGGATTTTGGCAACTCCGATGCTGATCAGGCCCAGCGAGATCAGCAGCGTCACCAGCGAAAACCCCAGCGTCGGGTCGGCCCCCGGCAGACCGCTGGGGCGAAGCGGTGAGGCGGCCGCCAGCAAGGCTCGAGGCGGACTGATCAGGGACGCCCAGCTTCCGGCGATTCCCGGGATCCACTCCGCCGCCACACATTCACCGAAGGCCGCCCACAGCACCAGCGCGAGGACCGTGAACGCGATCGCTTGAAAGGTCTTCTCGCGCCAGAGCGCGACGACGGTCCCGACGGTCGAGGCGAGCAGGAGGGTGGCCAGGGTCACCGCGTAGACCTTCCCGACCTGCCCCGGCGAGACGCCGCCGAACAACGGGAGCAACAAGAACAGCGGCAGCGCGGCGGCCAGCATCGTCACCGCGCCGATCAAAGCGGCACTCAGTTTGCCAACGACCAGTTCGCTGCCGCTCAGCCGCGTCAGCAGGAGCAGCAGGATCGTGCGGCGATCCTTTTCCTGGGCGACACTGCTGGCCGAACCGACCGCCGCTTGAAACGAGAGGACCAACAACTGGAGGGGTGCCAGCAGCAGGAACATCCAGCCGCCGTACCGTGCCAGATCCCCCGCCGCACGCAACGGCCGCAGCCCCGACAAAACCAAATAGCCCGTGCACATCAGCAGGAATAGCGCGAGCAAATAGATCGCACGGGCCAGATAAAACCGGGGCCGTTTGGGGGCGACGCTTGCTTCGCGGAGAAAAACCGGACCGAACATACGTCCACTGGGCTGGAAGGAGATCAGAGAGCGAGAACTGGCGGGCACCGCGATGCCTCAGAGTAGCACAGTGCCCAGCGGAGCCAAAGCTGGGGCGGGGCAGGGCGGGGCAGCCCCGGCGATCCGCGGATGCCCCCCCTTCGGATCGGCCTGGCAAGGTCGACGGCAGCCCCACCCGCCAGTCAAAACCGAACCCCTGACTAAAAAAGCGGCGGCGATTTCCAGATCCCGACCGATCAGCCTCGGCCGGTGACCTACGTTTGAGAGGCAGGAAAGCGCGACGCTACCTTCGGAT
>CAYNVI010000208.1:0-8015 GCA_964400585.1 uncultured Pirellulaceae bacterium
GCGGCTGGCGGAATTGCTGGGGGCCTTGATGAAACAGGGTCCGCTTGCTGCCGTCGGCGGCCATCTTCCAGATCCCCGGTTTTTCCAAATCGACCACGAAGATCGGCTGCGCCTCGCCCGCCGTCGAGACGCTCAGCGGTTACCGGACGTCGGCATCCTGGGCGGTGGCCGGGTGGACGCTGGCAAACGCTAGCAAAACCACCAGGGTCGGCCAGACGCAGGCTCGGGCGGTGCGGGTCAGGGAAGCTGTTCGGGTTAGGAAAAATTTTCTCATGAAGACGACTCTGCGGGCCGATAAAGAAGTTCTAAGGCGCCGTCCGCCAGCGCCCTGCACGTCGCTTCGGACGTGATGGAACCTGCATTAAGGATGTGAGGATGAGTACGCGATCTATGGGTCTGAAGTTTGATCGGATGGGCTTGGTCTGGGCTGCCGCCGTGACCCTCTCAGCGAGTCTGCCCACCGCCTTTGCCGCCGATTCTAGCCGATCGAGCGGAACCTCGCGGCGCATCGAATGGAAAGATGCCCAGCGGGTCGAGAGGCCGGCGGAGAACCGCGGTCCCGCCGAGCGACTGGTGATCCCCCGCCCGCCCGCTGAACAGGAGGCGGAGGAATCACCCGCCGAGGCGCGTCGGGCAAACCCGATGCGTCCCAATCCGATGCGTCGGCAGGCCGCGCCCGCGCGGGAGACCGCCGCACGCCCGACAGCGGACGCCCGCGGCAAGACGATGATCGCGCAGGCGGCTTACGGGGAAATCGTCCACGAACCGATCCCGCCAGGCCTGCAGCCGGTGGCTCCCTATGGGCACAGTCTGGCCTGCGACGGCTGCGGCGATTGCGGCTCCTGCGATGCCTGCCCGACGTGCGGCGTGGAGGCGGCGTGCGGCGTCGAGCCGTTTTATGGCGGGGAGGTCAGCTGTGGGATAGAAGGCTACGCGTGTGGGGCTCCCGGTTGCGATTCCTGCGGCGGTTACGCCGAACCGGGCTGCGGCGTGGCCCCGGGGCATCCCGCTCGCGGACTCGAATGCATTCCTCTCTGCCTGCCGATCTTGCCGATCGATTGGTGCCGATTCGAGTTCTTCGCGGGCGTCCAAGGGTTTTCGGGGCCGCCGAATTTCCCGGCCGGTTTGGCCGCGACCGATCGAGCTGGAACGGGAAGTTTTGGGTTCCATCAGGGCCTCAATGAAGGCCGCTCGCTGCTCCCCTGGTTGGGTATCGATTGGGGCGCCCAGCTCGGTGCGCGAGCGACCCAGAACAATGGCAGCGGAGCCGCCTTTACAGCCGACGAGCGTCATCAGGTCTTCGTGACCGGCGGCTTTTTTCGGCGAGTCGATTATGGCCTGCAGATGGGGTTGGTGGTCGACTACCTGAACGACGACTGGTATTACCACACCGATTTGACCCAACTGCGAGGCGAGCTGAGTTGGAAGTTCGCCAAGTGTCACGAGCTCGGGTACCGCTTCATGGCGGGCAACGGAGATTCCGAGTCGGTCACGACGCTGATCGACAGCAACGGCGGCGAAGTCAACGGCACGGTGCTGCTGCAGCCAACCGATCAGCACCGGTTTTTCTATCGTCGCGATTTGGGCGGGGAAGGCTTGGTGGATGTCTTCCTCGGAACGACCGACGAGGAAGACACGCTGTACGGCGTGTCGGTCGATACGCCGCTGCGGGGACGTTTGGGTCTGAAGACCGGCTTTGCCTACCTCGATCCTTCCGAAGCGGATGGCCCGTTGGGCAACCGCAACGAGAGCTGGAATGTTTCGTTGTCGCTGGTCTGGCGTCCCTGCGGCAAGACCGGCAAGTGCGATGGCTACTACAAGCCGCTGTTTGATGTGGCGGATAACGGCACCTTTATGGTCGACCGTTAAACTGGATAGCCATTCGTCAACCTCTTTGGAGCGGCAACATGCGGGGAACGGACGTGCGACGAAAAGACAGCTTGCTGGCGATTTCGCGACCGTTTTCCGCGGTCGGCCTGCGGTTGGCGGATTGGCAGCAGGGAAGGCGGGGACGGTGGTGGCTGGTGACGGCCTGGCTGGCGGTGGGGCTCGCCTTCCCCGTCTGGGGGCAGCCGCCGCCGGAATCCTCGTCGCCGGCCGCCGATGCGGGAGTGGCTCCCCCGGCCGACACCTCGACGCCCTATTGGTCTCGCGATGTGGTGCTTCGCAACGTCGATGCCCAGCGGGTGGTCACTCAGCTGGAGGCATTGGGGGTTGAAGTTCCCATCGCCTTGGCAGGGACGGCCTCGCTCGAAGCGACCGTCTGGATCCCCTATCGCGATCTCCTGACGCCGACCAAGTACCGCTTGGAAGCGACGTTGACGTCCCCGCAGCTGACCATCGATGCCGTCCGCTTGGCCGATGCCACGGTGCAGTTTCGCTATGAGCAAGGGCGGCTCGCCCTTTCGAATCTGCGCGGCACGCTGTTGGATGATGGGGGCGCTCCGGCCGGGAAACTGACCGGCACCGGCCTTGCACAACTGATTCCGCTGGAAGGGGTCACGCTGGAACTCGGCGTCGAGGCGGTCGATCTGCGGACCCTGGCCCGCGATCTGGCGGAGCTTCCGACGCTGCCGCGGGGGCTCTTCAGTGGTCAAGTGCGACTTGTCCAGCCCGATCTTCGCACGGCGGGGCGGCTTGAAAACTGGTCTGCGGAAGGGACGCTGGAAGTCGCGGGCTTTGCCCTGGAATCCGACCGCATGTGGGACCTTGAAATTGAAACACTTCGCTATCGAGATGGTCTGCTCCGCGCCGAGGGCATGACCGCGCGGCAGCGTTTGCCCGAGCCGCGAGAGACGGTGGGGGCCATCGTCGGCACGGCGGAGGCGCAGCTGATTCCGGCGGGCGAAGTCCGGCTGGAAGCGACGGCCCGCGAGGTGATCCTGACCCATGCCTTGGCTTCGCTCGATCTTCCGCTCATGCTCCGCGGAACCGCCAGCGGGACCATCGACCTACGGCATCCCGATTGGCAGCAAGTGGACGACGCTTCCCGCTGGCAAGGCGAGGCGACCGGATCGGTCGTCGATTTCCGCTACCGCGACTTTCCGGTGGCGGATCAGCGCGTCGATCTGGAGGCGGAGCGGCTGCGTTTGGCGGCCGGTCAGATCGAGTTAAGCGGCTTGTCGGCGCGGCAAATGCCCGCCGGAAAGACCTCCCCGACGGCGCTGGTTGCGGGCAGCGGTTCGGCCCAACTTTTCCCCGCCGGCCCCCTGGAGGTCGACCTGCGGGTCGAGCGGATCGATCTCGCCGAGCTGCCGCAGGGAAGTCTCGACCCGGCTGCGGTTGTCCCGGCTGCCCTCGTCTCGGCGGACTGGGGCGGTGTCGCCAGCGGTCGCCTGCAGGCTTCCCATCCGCAGCTCGACCGCGTGGGCGACTGGCGCGGGTGGCGGGGCCAGGCCTCCCTGCATGTGGCAGCGTTAACCGCCGACGGACGACCCCCTGTCGACCTCGATCTGCCGCAACTCCGGTTGGACGCCGAGGGATTGACGCTGGCGGCGGGAAAACTGTCCGGTGCCGATTGGCAGACGAGCCTGGCAGGACGCTACGAGGCGGCCGATCCACAAGCCTTCCGGCTGACGGCCGCGACGCAGACGATGCCGCTCGTTTGGCTATATGCTTGGGTGAGCGGCCAAGAGTCGCCGCCGGAGAGTGACGGGACACTGGCATTCGAGCTGACGGCCAAGGGCCAAGCGGCGTCTGGAAGCTGGCAAGTGGATGGTCAGCTGGCGGTCGCCGACGGGCATCTTGCCGGCTTGAAAATCGATGCCATCGATCACCGCGTCAACGTCGATGCGACCCGCTTCGTCTTGCAGCCACGCGATTCGCAAACGCGCGGGGCGGAGGAGCCGAAACGGCTGGCGTCGCTGCGACTGGGACGCGTCGAAGCTGCCTACCACACCTCACCCGAGACCTTTCATCTCGATCGTTTCCGAGCCGAGTTGTTGGGCGGAGCGGTCGAGGGGAAGGCATCGTTAGCGTTGACCACCGCCGCCGACGTGGACGCGCAAAAGGGTGAAAAACAAGCCGCCGCGCCGCGCCACCACGCCCAAGTCGCTTGGACCGATCTGGGGTTCGCTGGGAAGCTGGCCGCAGCGGGTGCCCCGCAGCGTCTGCAAGGGATCAGTCAGGGAGAGGCCGACTGGTCGGCGGCCGCGGGATCGCTGGCCGATCCCCGGAAGCACCAGATCGATGCCCGGATCGAGCTTGCGTCGTTGAGCCTGGCGGGGACCCTGCTGGGGGACCTGACCGTTGATGTGGAAAACCGGGACGCGAACTGGCAAGGTACGCTGGAGGGCCAATTGTGGGACGGCCGCGTGCAGGGAAACGTCACCGCGGACCTGGCTGCCGCCACCGCCTGGTCCGCCTTGCCGACGGCTCCGCTCGCAGGCAACGTGCAAGTCGCCGGCGCCGACGTGCGTCGGTTCTTCGCCCTCTGGCAGTCGGCCCAACAGGCAGAAAAGTGGGGCGGGCAGGGGCGGCTCGATTGGCGTTTCCGGGCCGGCGAGGAAGGGGCGTCGCCGGGGCGAGAAAACGAGGGCGAGGAAGACACTGGGGCGGGGCGTGGGATTGCCGAAGCGGAGCCGGACGCAGCGAACCGCTGGTCGGGCGAGGGCGAATTTGCGGTCAGCGATTTGACCTATGGAGGGCGCCTGGTCAGCCGTCAGTTGAGCTTGCAGGTCACGCAGTCTGGAGATGTCTTGCGGGTGCCGCAGTTGGTCGGTGAGTTCGCCGGAGGACGCTTGGCGGCTTCCGGCAGCTGGCGACTTGCGGGCACCAGTCCCGGGATGACTTTTTTGCTGCGGGGCGTCGATGTCAATCGGGCCGCCTTAATCGTCTCGCCGACCATTGCCGCGGAATGGAAGGGCATCGCCAGCGGGCGCATCCAGATCGCCGGAGAACGCGTCCTGCGGGGTTCGGGTCGTCTGGAAGTCCGTCGGCTTGGCATCCACGGCCTGCAGTTGGGCACGATGCGGGCGGGGATCGATGGTCAGCTCGATGTGGCCACGCAACAGTGGCGGGTGCGCTTCCGCGATATGGCCGGGGCCGTCGCCCGGGGACGGATCCGAGGGCGTGCTTCGCTCCGTTCGTCGCCGGGACAGTGGGGGCGCGTCAACCTGGAGAGCCGTTGGGAGCTCGCCAATGTCGATTTCGAAGAGGTCCTCGGCGATTTTCAGACGGTGGGATCGCGTCTCGGGCGAGGAAAGTTGACGGGCACGCTGACGCTGGGCGGCGAGCGCATTCGCTCGGTCGACGACCTCGAAGGCAAACTGACGGGGCGGCTGGGTGGGACCGAAGCGACCGCCGTGCCGGGCTTGCCCGCGGTGCAAAACCAGTTGGGTGTCCTGTCGCTGCGGAATACTCGCTTCGAAGCGGGCAAGATTGACGCGACTCTCCGCCGGGGCATCTTTCGGATCCAGGCGTTTGGCTTGGCCAGCGACGCGCTGCGTGTTTGGGCCGAGGGGCAGATCGCGTTGGCGAGCGGCCGGGCGGATCTCAACGCGGTCGTGGCCACCGGTAACTTTGAACAGGCGAATGTGACGCTGTTGACATTGGCGCAGCAATTCGCTCTCGACGCAACTTTGCCGGTCGGCGCAATCGTGCGGATCAATGAAGCGTTGAGCGATCGCGTGATCTTTCTGCGATTGACGGGAACGCTGGCCCGCCCCCACGTCCGCGTGCGGGTCGGGGAAACGCTGGGCCGGAACGCGGCCATCTTCTTTTTTCGCAGCCTGACCAACGGCTTGGTCGCTGCCCCCGCGTTGGAGGATGCCCGCTAGCGGGGCGCCACGGCGGAGGATGCTTCGACTGCGAAAGCGTAGCGGTTGTCCCGATTGCTGCGGCGTCGCCAGTCGCTCCAATGTGGCGGGCGAAATCTTACGATCCTTGTCTTAGGCACGGTGCGGATAACGCGTCTGACTTCCCCAACAGGGCCTTGGTCCCGGATGGAGGGTTTGGGGCGAGCATGCGCTGCCTACGTGGGTTCGCTGCCGGATCGGGCCCGCGTTCTGAGTGGGAAGCTTCCCCGTACGACGCCGCAACCACTAACCCCTTGGGTCAGGCGATGGATCGCAGACTTTCGATGCTGGTATTCGGGCTTCTCTGTCTCGGCGTGACCGGTTGTACCAGCAGTGGCAGTTTTTCCCTGTTTCCGACAGGTCATTACCTGACGCGGCCGACCCGGGAGGTCCTGGACGCCAGTCCCCCGGTGGCGCGATTGCCCCGGGAACTGGAAAAGAGCGTGCTGCCGGGGATGTACCTGCAGCCAGGCGATGCGGTGCTGGTGGAGGTCGTCGATTTCACTAGTGAGATCCGTCTCCCCGCCGACCAGCAAGTCCTGCCCGACGGCTCCCTCGACTTGGCCGAATATGGACGGCTGGTCGTCGCCGGCTTGACCCCGGAGGAGGCTGAAGCCCAGATTGAAGAACGCCTGCGGGCAGGCGGAGCAGCGGAAGGGGAGCAGGTCAACGTGCGGATCCTCGAGCCCCAGTTGGTCTATTACGTCCTGGGAGAAGTCGCTTCCCCGGGATCGTTTCCCCTGGCCGGTTCGGAAACGGTGCTCGATGCGATCGTGGCGGCGGGCGGGATGACCGCGGAGGCTTCTCCCTGCGACGTCTTGCTGGCCCGTCCGACGCATCCGAATTCGTGCCGGGTGACGTTGCCGCTTTGCTACCGGCAGATCACGCAGTTGGGCGACACTTCGACAAATTACCAGCTGCAACCGGGCGATCGCATTTACGTCGGCACGAAGGGCCTCTGGGAAGGCCTGGCATTTTGGCGGATGAATTCCACTTGTTCGCGTTGTCGCTGCCAGGGGCAGGTCGCCTGTCCCGATCCTTCGATCGCCGATTACGCGAATCCGATCACCCAGTTACCGATGACCTTGTTGGGTCGTTCGGCGGAGGAGGAAGCGGGTGACGAGGCCGAATCGATCCCGGCGGCTGAGCCGACGCTGGCGGAGCCGCAGGTCAAACGGTTTGGGCCTCGTGATCGCGACCCGGCCGAGCGGATCAGTGCGATCCAAGGGACACCCGGTTTGCCACCGGTGGTCACCGGGCTGATCGAAAAGTAACCGCGTTACTTGGGCGGGGCGAAGACCCGTTTCAATTCTTCCAGGCTGGTCAAGCCGCGGGCGACGGTCATGATCGCTTCGGTTTGCAGACCGCGGTGTCCTTCCGCTTTGGCGATCTGCCGCAGTTTGGCAACATCCTGCGTCTTCAGCAGGGCCGCGCGGAACTTGGGGCCGGGCTCGAGGAGTTCGAAGATGCCGATCCGGCCGTAGTAGCCGCGACCTCCGCACTGGGGACAGGGAGGGATCGGCGCGGGCCGCCCTTTTTCGTCGACTTGCTGTTCGATCGGCGGGGGCACGAAGGGCTTGTACATCACGCCCACGCGTCCGGGAGGGATGCCCAGACGTTGCAGCATCTGCGGCGTCGGCTCGAAGCCGACCTTGCATTCCTCGCAGAGGCGACGGGCCAGCCGTTGGCTGGTGACCACCCTCAGCTTCTCGGCGATCAGCTTGGCCAGGTTCCGGTAGCGGGCGGTCCACCTGACCGCCGCTTCGACCGCATCCCCGGCCACGATCCGCGTATAGACGTGCTTGTCGTTCTTTTCGACCTGCCCCAGCACCATCTTCATCGATTCTTCGTCGAGTGGTTCGGGCAAGACGAACAGGTCGGGTTCCTTGAGGATCATGCTGCGAAGCAGCTCCGACGAGGACTTGCCCGTCGAACCGCCAAAAAAATTGGGGCTGATGTTGATCGTTTCGGGCTCGGGCCGTTCCTGGTGTTCGACCGCCTGGAAGTCGCGGAGGAAGCGGTCGGAGGATTCGAGGGAGACCTGCCAGGTGGTCGTCAAACCGGCGCCTTTGGGGGCGGAGATGAGCACGATCCCGCCTTCGGCGTTGAGATGGTTCTTGTAGGTTTCCTGCATCTTGTCGCGCATGCCGAGGTCGGCGAGGCTGGCAAAGGGGACCTCCAGCGGTTCGATCCGCACCATCACCCGCTCGCCCCCTTTGA
>CAYNVI010000209.1:0-8008 GCA_964400585.1 uncultured Pirellulaceae bacterium
CGCGTGACGCAAGCAGCATTGCCCCCCCGCTTTTGACCTCACCTAACGATGGGGTTTCGCCAAGTTCGACGGCCCCCCAAAAAAGTGGTCCCGCGGCTCTCGCTGCCCAGCCTGCTTATCTTTCGGTATCCCAAACAGCCTTTTCGAACAGGTTAACCGCTTGAACACAATCGAGACACGCTTCCTTCATCTTAATTCGTAAACTCGTCAAACATTGAAGGTCAGCTCCCTAGCCGATACCTATCGAGGAAAACTATCCAGGCGTTCTAACGTTATACGTGCTCGGTGTTGCTCCGCATGAGCAGCAATGCATCTTCTACATGAACAACGCTCTACTGGTCTCAAACCACGTTGCCTGGTGCTATCCCAGCGCTGTCCCAGGTCAATCCTTCTCTGTGAAGACGGAGACGAAGTCCCCCAACAACTGCATGGACTGACGCCCGCCGGTCGTCTCTTTCCATTCGCCGAAAACAATGTCGTTCTGCAGGGCGAACAGAACAGCTTTACCGGTGATTTCCGTGGCCAGGAATGGGCCGGGGCCAGCTTCAGCCCGGACGGAAAATGGTTGTTTGCCAACATTCAAACCCCAGGCATCACTTTTGCCATCACCGGCCCTTGGGGGGAAAGCTTGCTGTAGCTGCCCTCCGTTCCATGGCGAATGGCAGAGGAAACCAAGCTTTCGGCAAAACAGGTCGTTATCGGCCTAACTGATTTTCGACCACGCAACGGGTTGCGTGGCTTGTGTTCTTTTTTTGTCCATAAAGACGGAGAGTTGTCTGATGAGACGAATGCGCAGAAGCGATGGATTCACACTCGTAGAGCTATTGGTGGTCATCGCCATTATCGGGGTCCTGGTAGGACTTTTATTACCGGCGGTTCAAGCTGCCAGGGAAGCTGCAAGGCGACTGCAGTGCCAAAACAATTTAAAGCAAATTGGCCTGGCAATGCACAACTACGCCTCCACCTTTAACAGCTTGCCTCCCGGTGGGTTGGGGTGGGTCGATGACGATGGTTTTGGCGGAACGAAGGATGACGACGGTTACGGATTTCTTTGCTTCTTGCTGCCCTTCATCGAAGAGCAAGCGCTTTATGATCAGGTGGATCCCTCAGGCTATTGGGAGCAAAACCACGGGATCAATGGCCGCCCCATGCAGAACATGGCTGAAGCGATCTTAGGGGGCAGTGCCACGCCCCGAATTCAAGCACGCTGGGCCGCAGCCACCACACCCGTCAGCTCCTACCTCTGCCCTTCTTCAACGATGCCAGCAAACGCACCCCTTGAGTGGAGTGTCCCTGGTTCGCGGAACTTTGGAGTTGGCTCTCTGCCCGTAAGCCCGGTTTATAATGCAAATCAAACCGTCGGCTTGGCGACGAGCAGCTACAAGGGTTGCGGAGGCAGTGCAGTGGCCGGGGACGACTGCATGCTTGTGAAGCGAGCGGAAGGAGAGGCGAGGAAGTTCCGCGATGTTATCGACGGACTTTCCAACACGATCGCCGTGGGCGAATCAACTTACGCGCGAGCAACGCCCGTCGGGAAACCTCCTTCCGCTTCGGACTCGCCGACTCAGGTTTTTGACTGGCCCGTGTGGATCGGAATGCCCCGGTCGGATGAGTCGATGCGATTCGCCGCGCGTGCATCCTCGCCTATCAATGCCTTTACCTCTCCAAGCAAAATGTACCAAGCGATCGACGACGATTGTGCGTTTAGCTTTCATCCATCCGGTGCACAGTTTACCTTCGGAGACGGTTCTGTAAGATTCATCACGGAAAGCATCTCGATGGAAACTTATGCAGCGCTGGCAGGCATGAATGATGGCATCCCCACTGGTGACTTCTGAGTCTCGCGTCGCCGATGATGCGAAGACCAGCATCGCGAGGTCTTCCCCACTGGAAGAGCTCGCGATGTGCGCGGGCTGCCACGTTAATCGCTCAGGAATACCCCCAGCCCCCTCGCCTGTGTCAAGCGAAAGGGCGGAAGAGTGGTCCAGAAAAATCGTACGTATTGCTGATCCATTCCTAAACTTCCCAACAGACGCGTTGCGAGCCAGGCTGGGTCTCTTTAGTCGCGCTTGGGCGCGGGCTCCCCAGCTAATGACGCCCTCGACAAACGCTGATTTGGAAACCAAGAACTCGTACGGAGACCCTCTCCGCCAGGGCTTTGTCTTTCCATTCAGCGATGTTCCATTTTTATCTAGTTCGTTCCCAGGCCGATCATGACAAATCAAGAAGCTTCACAGTATTTGAGACGCCGCCTGTACTTGAGCGTGACGGTCGTTGCAGCCACGCTCCTGCTCGCTGGCTGCGGCGGCGGTGACTTTGAGGTCGCTCCGACAACCGGCGTGGTGCGGTGCAATGGACGCCCCATCGAGGGTGGCTTGGTCTTTTTCGAGCCCACCCGTACCGGCGACTCTGCCATCGTCGGCAAAGTTGGGCTGGGCGTGATCGACGAGCAGGGCCAATTTTCGGTCTCAACGTATGGGGACAGCGACGGTGCGGTCGTCGGGCCCCACGTTATCAAGGTTGGCAGGGGGGACAGTGCCGGCTGTGATTGTGCAATGAATGCCGACCGTGCGGTCATGGAAGTCCAAATCAGTCGGGGCGCTGACAATTATTTTGAAGTGGATCTTCCCGAAAAGACGCGAAACGATACAAGGGAGGAAGCTAGGGAAGATGAGGAAGACGACGACCAAGAGGTCCCCGACTTCTAGGATCGACCGTTCCCCCGCGATGTCCGTGTCGGACGGTGTGGTCATCGAGCTCCATCCCGCCGTTCTCGGGGAGATTTAGAAGTCTCGGCCCGCCGGGATAGGGCTGCTCCCCTGAGCCGTGTCCGCTTACGCGAAGCGCGCTCAGAGCTGGTGCAGTAAGCCCGCGAACCCGTCCCAGCTTTGCGGGAAGACGGCGGGCGGTTGGGTTCAATAAAACTCGCAGATGTCTCTGGCTCCGCACCTCGATGTTTGCCGTGTCGGGATCCCTTGCTTCGGAGATGACGGAGCACGTGCGCGAAAACCAACCACTCCTCCACGAGTTAAAGATTCGCAAATGGTAAGCGAAGCCGACAGCACACAGACGGACGGGACGGCGGAGCATGAGTCCACGCCGGCCCTTGCACGCCTCTGTCGTCAATTACTGCAGGACGTGCCGATCGACTTCTTAGTGGTTTATCGGGTCGCTTTTGGTCTCGTAATGTGTTGGTGGGCGATTAGCAATCTCCGGAATGGCGTCCCCTACAACAGCTATACATCGACACCCTTCCATTTCACTTATTACGGCTTCGATTGGATTCAGCCTCCTGAGATCCAGCTGGCCTTGGGGGGGGTCGCGCTCGATGGCATGTCCTTGCTGTTTATTGCTTTCGCAGGCCTCGCGATTTGCATTGCATTTGGCATAGGCTTCCGTGTTGCGGCCAGTTTGTTCGCTGCCGGATACTCCTATTGGTTCATGCTGGATAAAGCCTACTATTTAAATCATTACTATCTCTGCATGCTCCTCAGTCTGATGCTGCCGTTCCTTCCGGCGGACCGAGCTTTTTCCTTCAGAACCTGGTTTCGGCCCAGCGATCGGCGACGAACAACTCCAGCATGGACGCTGTGGTTGCTTCGCTTTCAGATTGGCGTACCCTATGCTTTTGGGGGACTCGCGAAACTTAATTCAGACTGGCTGCGGGGTCAGCCGATGCGGACGACGCTTTCCTTTATGCAGGATCACCCCTGGGTTTCCAGGTTCCCGCTTGACCAGGAATACTTGGTCCAGGCCATCTGCTGGGGCGGCTTAGTCTTCGACCTTGCCATCATTCCCTTGCTTTTGATACGTCGAACCCGCGCGTTCGGGTTCCTCTTGGCTTGTGGCTTCCATCTCACCAACCATCATCTCTGGAACATCGGCATCTTTCCCTGGCTCATGATGGCTGCGACAACGGTTTATTTTGACCCGGCCTGGCCACGGCAATTGCTTCGTTTCTTCCGTCTCTCTCCGCGGCCGCCGCGCGACGCGCCAAGCCCCTTGGTCCGTATACGCTGGACACAACGTCTGACTGTGGCCAGTGTGCTGCTTTGGGTGGCCATGCAGGTGCTGATCCCGCTGCGAGTGTTTGTTTTGCCCGGAAACCCGAGTTGGTCAGAATATGACCACCACTTTTCTTGGCACATGCTTCTCCGCGCCAAGGTCAGCGGACTGCGAATCTATGCCACTGACCCGGAAGCCGGTCGCTCTGGGACCATCGATCTTCGTCGCTACCTGACCCTCCGGCAACTTGCGGTAGTGGGGCGTGACCCACGCCTTATCCATCAACTTTGCCTGTTCATTGCCGATGACTTGGCAAAACGAGGCTATCCAAACACGGAACTCCGGGCCCTCGCCCTTGTCTCATTGAACGGGCGTAAACCACAACCGATCATCGATCCGGCGGTCGATCTGGCCAAGCAGCCACGCAATTTGCAGTATCCCGACTGGATCATGGAGCTTTACGAGCCCTACCGCCATGAAGCATGGGGCTACCCTCTCGATGAATGGGAAGCTCGGCTAGACTTGAAGTTGCCACCCGAAATGCTCGCAGCCAATCGAACGCCGCCGGCCAGTCCTCCGCGTTCGCCGTCCCCCGGCGACGAAGGCAGTCGGACGCGGGAACTCAACAGTCAAAAAATGGTCCAAACCGTTGAATAGTGACCCCGTCCGACGCGAACTCGTCGCCGGCTTCGCTCCGTGTTGAAGCCTTAACCGTAATAGCCACGGTCCCAGGTGAGTACCGCTGGTGTTGCGCCTCGCCCCGCGGCAGTGCCGGCAGGCGGTGCGAACGAAGGCATCTGGCAATTGGATG
The DNA here is from genome assembly GCA_964400585.1 of uncultured Pirellulaceae bacterium. Classification (GTDB taxonomy): domain Bacteria; phylum Planctomycetota; class Planctomycetia; order Pirellulales; family Pirellulaceae; genus CAYNVI01. The sequence goes on from CAYNVI010000209.1 coordinate 4,817, forward strand.
CCGAACCAAACGGCAGCGATCAAGGATCGATGATCCTGCCGATCGGAACCAGCGATTTGCGGGGTGACTTAGAGGGTCTGGCGCTGAGCTATGGGGACCATGAAGTACGTTACTTGACGGTTTCCGACCAGGGTGCGAGCACCTTCCACGTGCTCCCCTTAATCGGTACCGAGCGCACCCACCGTTTTGCGATCGAGGGCGCTCACCAGACCGATGGAATCGAGGTCGCGACGCGGTCGTTCGGGCCCTCGTTCCCGAACGGGTTTTTCGCCTGCCATTCCGATTCTTCGGAAGCTTGCCCTATTCTGATCACGCCGTGGGCCAAGCGTTAGCGAGTTTGGGGGCCCAATAGGCCGGCTGGCCGAAAGACACCCAGCCGTTTTCAAACCGGAAGCAAGCGAGACCTGTCTCGGAACAGGGAAAGCAAAGCGTCGAACCCGGCGAATCTTTCAGCGGTTCTTGCCAGCGATGGAACGCTCTTGGTATCGACCAAGTGATCGTGCAGAGATAACCTCAACTGCTGGAGCGATGCTTTCAGGGGAGAGGGCAGGGCGAAGCGATAAACCATAGCTGCGTTTCTTTTTGCCCAGTTCCAGTACGGACAAAACGCATGAAAACGCAATGATCAAGTTGCGGCGTACCTCACGTGAAGAATTGCGCAGTTTTGACGAAGCAGGCCGCCCGCGGATTGCGTTCTCGCGAGCTCCCGGCATAATCCCAAACGTCGTTTGTTCAACAGGTCGAATCGGGCTTCCGCATCTAAACATCTGGGGCGCACCAAGGCGGCTTTCATTGTTGAACGCCATTACTTACGTCAAGTCTGGAGAACTTAAATGCACTTTACTCGCATACCTTCAATGGCTGTTTTATTGGGAGGAGCGTGGATCGCCATCTCCCCTCAAGTAAATGCTCACGAAGGGGTCCACTCGCCAAAACCGGGGCGGGAAAGGATGGTCGTCGAACCGACGTTGCCGGTGGCGACGGATGTGCCCGATCGGATTTTGGTTTCCTGGAAAAAGGACCCGTCGACATCGTTCTCGGTGACTTGGCGAAGCAAGGCGGGACCAGACGCGGTTGCCGAGATTGCCCCAGCTACGGCCGGCCCTGAGTTCCTAGCACATGTGATGCGGTACGAAGGGGAGACCGGCCCGCTCAAGACCAGCCTTGGCATCGTGCATATGCACGCCGCCACATTCGATCACCTGGAACCGGAGACGCTATACGTCTACCGTGTTGGCAGCCGTCGTACCGAGCGGCTCGCTGAGGAAGCTGCCGAGGGCCAACACGACAGTTCGGTCGATTATGCCTGGAGCCCCTGGACTCAGGTGCAAACCGCGGCTCCCTTCGACGGAAGGGTGAAACCCGCTCGTTTCGTGTACGTTGGCGATGCTCAGAATGACGTCAAATCACACTGGTCCCGCTTGGTAAGGGAGGCCTTCCGCGACGCCCCGAAAATGACGTTTTTTCTGCACGCAGGCGACTTGGTCAATCGCGGCAACAACGATCACGAATGGGGGCAGTGGTTTCACGCCGGTGGTTTTATGTTCTCGATGATTCCACAGCTCGCAGTACCGGGCAACCACGAGTACGACCGGGATCCATTCGACGCGGACAATCCTGACAGGAAGCAACTGAGCCGCCGTTGGGCTCAACGCTTTGAATACCCGGAAAATGGGCCAGAGGGCTCTCGCGAGAACGTCTACTCAATCGACGCTCAGGGCATTCGCATTATTGGCTTGGATAGCAACATCGATGTCGAGGACCGGGCGGGGCACACAAAGTGGCTCGAAAGGCAACTAAAAGACAACCCGAATCGCTGGACGGTCGTGACGCATCACCATCCGGTCTATTCCACGAGCCGCGGACGCGACAACCCCACGCTGCGCGAACAGTGGCAGCCCCTTTACGAGAAATATGGGGTCGATCTGGTGCTCCAGGGACACGACCATTCTTACGGCCGCTCGGCACCGCTACGAGCCCACGAGGAAAATGTAGCGACCGGCTTGAGGGTCGCCAGTGACGGCGATGGGCCTGTGTACGTCGTCTCGGTCAGCGGTCCCAAGATGTATGACCTCAAGGAGTATCCGGAAGGTCAAAAGCCGTTCGTCAAGCACATTGCGAACGAGCAACTGTATCAGGTAATCGACGTCGACCATGACGCGATCACCTACGTCGCCAAGACACCGGATGGCCATGTACGCGACCGGTTTCGGATCGTTAAGGACGAGGAAGGTGGCAAAACCTTCCATGATGAAGCTCCGGAATAAAGTTCCGCGCGCTTCGTCCGTCGCATCGCTGGACGCGGCACGAGTCGCTTCGACTGGGGAGAAATCCAACAGGAGAAGCACTCGTGTCGCGTCCATTTCTTGCAGCATGCACCGCAAAAAAAAAGCGGACGGCGGTGGCTGACAGGTGTCCCTGCCGCAACAGGATTCGCCCACAGGCAAACCGCGGCACCGTCCGGAAGCCGTCGGCGCGAGTCCGGGCAGGCGTCCCGCGCCCCCGAGCGCGCCCCCGAGCGCGCCCCCGAGAAGGACGCGGGCCGAGTAGCCGGCATCGTCCGCTCGGCGTCTGCCGGAAATCAGGTCGGTTCCTCGAGCGCGATCCTCGATTTTCTCGCCGCGTTGCTTTGCTTCTGATGAGCCGGCCCAGGGCAACCTCGCGGCGGCCATCATCGCCGTGGAGGGCGTCGGCCCGCGCGATCGCTCAGTTTACGGGAACGCGATTTGCAGGCGAGATTTGCAGGCGAATCGACGAGTAGGCTGTAGAACAACAGCATGGCCCTCGCCTAAGCAGGTCCGCAGTCATCGTTCGGCACCACAGCCAGTGGAACGTCGTCCCGCAAGTTCACGATCGAGCCCCCTCGCCTAAGAATGCGGACCAACCGCTGTTCGAGTCGGCTCGATTTGCTTCGCATGCCTGGGGGGGGGAAGTGGCGTGATCCCTCGAATCTGCATGACCATGTCCCGCCGCAAGGTGATACTCCAAGTCAGCTTCCGACCGGCTTAGGCTCGTGCGGTTACGCGCCTTTCTTCAACGCCCTGTTAGCTCGACGCCTCATTCCATGCCCCCAATTAGGAAGTGAATCGATGAATTCCAAAGTCAGCAAGCTTTGCCCTCTGCTTGGGCGCATCTTGCTCAGCGCGATCTTCATCATGAGTGGCGTTCAAATGATCCACTTCGTGAAAAACC
>CAYNVI010000210.1:0-7977 GCA_964400585.1 uncultured Pirellulaceae bacterium
TCGCCTTGGGAGCCGTTGTTGCGACAGCGGACGATGCTCCGACCCTGCGAGCGATCCCGTCGCTCGAAGCGGGGATGGTCTCCGATGATTGGGGGAGCTCGGCCGTCCGGCCGGCGGCCCATCGAATGCATCCCAAGAGCGCGTCGAGCCGCGCCCGCTGCCCTGCGCCGCCTTGGGCCCATCGGTCAGGGGTCCAGGGCGAACTGTTGATCCTCCGGGCCCGCGATGCCGAAGTCGCCTATGCCCTGCCCGTCAACGGCAACGTTCCCGAAGGCCGGGTCGGTCTGCTCGACCCCGCGTTCGATCTCGGATTCAGCCTGGGGCTGACGAAGGCGTTGGATGATTGCTCCAGTCTGTCGCTCGATTACACCGGCTTCTTCAGTGAACAATCGGACCGGGCAACCGCCGCCGCGCCCCTGTCGCTGGCCAAACTGTTGGTTCATCCCAACGAGGCGAATGCCGCGGCCAACGTGCCGACCGCCTCGGGGGTCTACGAAATCGATTTCCAGACCGTCGATTTCGCCTACCGGTTCGTGGCGCTTTCGAATCAGTGCACCGCGGCGAACTTGACGATCGGGGGACGCTGGGGGCGACTCGATCAAGAATTGACCAGCATCTACAGCGACGCGGGGCTGACCGAAACGGTTGCCTCCGACATCGCGTTCCAGGGGGGCGGCCTGCGGCTGGGAGCCGATATCGAACACCACGGCCGCCGAGGCTTGTATTGCTACGGCAAAACGAACGCCAGCTTGCTGGCCGGGGAATTCGACGCCGAGTACCTCCATTCGAGCAACGTCGACCCGGTCCGCGTGGCCTCCTCGTGGGAAGCCGGTCGGATCGTTTCGATCCTCGACCTCGAAATCGGGGTTGGCTGGCAGTGCTCGCCCTGCTGGAATCTGTCGGCCGGATACACGTATAGCACTTGGCTGGATACGGTCAAAACCGAGGATTGGGTTGCCGGCGTCCAGGCGGATCGCTACCGCGACTTCAGTGACTCGATGACTTTCGACGGTTTCGTCACGCGGATCGAATACCGCTTTTGAGCCGTGCCGGTTCCTGCGGCCGGTGGCGAAGCGAGGTTCCACCCCCTTCGGCTTCGCCACCGGTCGAACCGCCGGCAAGTCGTTCAACGCCGTCCGTAAACGCGTTGGTTTTGCGGGTCGCCGCCACTCATCAAGTAGGCGAGCAGATCACGCAACTCTTCCGGATTGAGCCCATCGATTAAGCCTTTGGGCATTTGCGAGACCGCTGACGGTTTGACCTGCAAGACCTGGTCGGCCGCCAATTCGATCGGCTCGGCTTCCGGGTCCGACGGATAAACGACGACTTGGCCATCGGCTTGGGACATCAGCCCCGTCAAGGTTCGCCCATCGTCGGTGACGAGGATCGAAGACTGGTATTGGTCGGAAATCACGCGGCTGGGGTGAACGATGTGTTCGATCACATAGTTCACGTCGAATTTCCGCGGGATGGTCGTCAGATCGGGACCGATATTGCCGCCCAGTCCGGAGAACCGGTGGCATTTTCCGCAATCGGCAGCGAAGTAGAGTCCTTGCCCCCGTTCGAAGTCGGCTTGTTGGAAGCGACGTGCCGCCTGGGAACGAGCCTCGGCGATCGTCCATTCGCGCCCCGGCCCCTGGACTTCCGGGATCGCAAAATCGGGGACCGGGTCGTATTGTTCCCCGGTGATGTCTTGCAGGGCCAGCCGCTCGGCGTCGCTGCAGTGGGCCAGAGCCTCTTCGCGAATGTTCCGCATGAAGCCAGGGAAACTGGCGCCGCCGGAGGCCTTGGCTGCCGTATTCAAGAACGTGAAATAGGCGCGCCGCTGGTCGATCGTCCAGCCATCTTGCAAATTCCGTAACATCAAGGCATAGCCGATTTCACGGCTGGGCGGATGATTCGCCAACACTTGCTGTACGGTGCCGCCATAGCGGGCATTCCGGCTGGCTAATCCGGACCAGTCGGGGATTTCCGGGGGCTCGCGCTGGGCGATCAACCGGAGCGTCTTTTCGATCACCGAGGGCGCTTTCAGGTAGGTCAGCACTCGTACCAATTCCGTATTGACATCATCGTCTTCGTGCGGCAGCAGTGGATCGAGCTGCCCGATCAGCGCTGTGCGTTGCCCCGCGGTCGGCTTGCCCAACCGGATGCAGGTCAAGGCGTACCCGCGCAGCAGGCCCAGCAGTTGCGAATCGGAAAGGGAGGCGACGTCGAGGGCGAGAAGCCGCTGGAGCAGCGGGGGCTGATGCGACGCGTCTCCCTGACGTGCCAAGGCGACGGCGGCGGTGATCACGCGTTGGGGATCCGTTTCCGCGACCACCCGGTCGGCCCACAGCTCGACCGGTTGCGTTTCGACCGCGACGCGGGCCGCCGCGCGGAGGAAACGATCCTCGCTGCCCAAGAAGGGCCAAGCTGCGTTCACCGCCGCCCGCGCGGCCTGCTCGGACACGGTCTTGCCGTGAAAGGCTTCGAGACGCTGGCGTTGCTGCCGGGCGGCAGCGACCTCGGCGGGGAGCGAGGCCTCGCTGACCGCCGCGGTACTTTCCGGCCCCTCGTAACGGATGCGATAGAGCGCCGACTGCGTCCCTCGTCCCCCGACGGTGAAGTAGAGGGCCCCGTCCGTCCCCACGACCGCATCGGTCACCGGCAACGGCGTCCCGGTCGCGAAGGCTTCGCTGGTTCCCTGATACCCTGCCCCGTGAGGTTGCAGGTGGATCGCATAGATCGTGCCGAAGGTCCAGTCGAGCGCAAACAGCGCGTTTTGGTAGGAGGCGGGGAATTGGGCCCCGGTCCCGGCGACCAAGCCGGTCGGCGAACCGGGACCGATCTCGACCACCGGCGGCAGGCTGTCTTCGTAATAGGTCGGCCACTTTCCGGTGCCGCTGCGCCAGCCATAATCGCCCCCACTGACGACCTGGCAGATGCGTGTCGGGCGGTACCAGGGCATCCCCAGGTCCCACTCCATATCGGCGTCGTAGGTGAACAGGTCACCGTGGCGATTCAGGGCGATGTCGTATTGGTTGCGAAACCCGATGCAAACCAACGTCTGTTCCTCGGTCTGCGGGTCGAGCCGCGTCACCCAGCCGCCGGGGGCCAGTTTGCCGCGAGCGTGGCCCTTGGCGTCCCACATCCGCGGCAGCAGCAGGTCTTCATCCCAGGTAGGGACCCGGGAGGCGGCGAGCTCGCCCAGCGGGGCGTGGTTCCCGCCATCCAGGTAGATCCCGGAACCGTCTGCGGTCGTGATCACGGCGTGATTGCCATGTTCGCCTCCGCCGGTGCCGCTCGGGATGGTCGCGACGGCATCGAGTTTGTCGTCGCCATCGGAATCGCTGATCCGGAACAGGTGCCCTCCATTCTTGTGAAACCAGAGGGCGCCGAAGTCCCACAGCAGACCCTGCGCGCCGCTCAGCCGGCGATCCTGGCCCGGTTGGTTGACCTCGATCGGGGTCACCTCCACGGCGGTTCCCTCGGCGGTCTCCTCGAGGGCGATGAAGAAGGCCCCTTTGTCAGCTTGGTCGCAAGCGATCAACCGGCCGTCGGGGGCGGCAGTCAAAGCCACCCACGATCCCTGGGTCTCCCGCGGCACCGTATAGAGCTGATCGACGACAAAGCCCTCGGGGACTTGGATCGTATCGGCAGCCGGGACGCTGCCGGCCGGTTTGCCTGCGTCACGCCCGGGGATCCGCCAGGGGGCGGCGCCCAGAGGATTCAAGCGGGCCACCTTGCCTTGCCAGGCGGCCGGATCGACCTCGGCCGCCCGCCAATCTTTGCCCGGAGGGTGGGGGGCGATCTGCCGGATTCGTCGGTCACCACCCACTGGGTCGGCGCGTCGGCGAAGTCGACCCCCAGCTTCAACACCAGGGCGGCCACGCCGCCGTTGTTTTTGGCTGCCACGGCGAGGGTGTTCTGTCCCTGGCGGAGGTGATCGGAAAGATCGCGGGTGATCGGGTAGGGCCAATCCCGACTCGCGCCCACTTCCTTCCCGTTGACCCACAACGTCATGCTGTTGTCGCAGGTGGTAAACAGCCGCGTCCCCTCGACGGGCTGCTCGATCGAGAACGTTTTCCGGAAGTAGAGCTGTTGGCCGTCGTCTGCGCCCTCGGCCTCCCAAATCCAGTGAGCGATCGGTTTGTCGGTCAGCCAATCGGAGTCGGCTGCGGTCGTCAGGCGGGGAAGCGACATTGCCAGGAACAATGCCACGAGCATGATCGGACGGAGATGCGGTAACGCGGGTTGCATGAAGGGGAGGCTCGCGAAAGGGGGTGGGGGCCGGGCAGGAGCTTGGGAGGCTCGATTATCCTCTTAATGCGTCCGCCGATCAATGTTCGGTCGGATCGACCGCAGCCTAACTCGCATGGCCTCCAGACGTCGTCTATCATTCAAGCGTTGTCGGTGACCTCGTGCGTTGAGCGAGGCTGCCTCCCGATCCCTTGGCCGCCGGCGCCTGCGGGCCGGCGGGAGGACGGCACATCGAAACGGACCGCTACCCTCGACCGGCGTGTCTCGGCAACCGCTGCAGCACGCGTACACCAAGTCATCGATTGCTGATGAAAGATTCTTCCCCTTATGTCCCCCGCTATGTGATTGGGATCGACGGAGGCGGCACCAAAACGGCTGCCGCCTTGGCGCAGATCCGGGAAGATGGCGCGGTCGACACCGTAGCCCATGCTGTGGCGGGCCCCAGCAACCTGCAATCCTTGCCGCTGCAACGCGTTCAACAGAACGTGGAAGCCGCGATCGAAAATCTGTTCCTCGACTTGCCCACGACCGAACCGAGCGTCGAGGCGATCTGTTTCGGCATGGCCGGTTACAGCAGCGTGTCCCACCGCGAAGCCTTCGGTGATTGGGCCAGCCGCTTGCCTTTCACCCGGCGCGTGCTGCTGACGCATGATGCCCGGCCTTTGGTGGCGGCGGGAACCGAGCAGGACGCGGGCATCGCCTTGATCGCGGGGACGGGGTCTTTTGCCTACGCCCGCAACGCCGCCGGAGAAGAGACGCACTGCGGCGGCTGGGGATGCTTGTTCGGAGACGAAGGGAGCGCCTACTGGTTGACGCTGGAGGCTTTGCGGGCGGCCTCCCACGCCTGCGATGGCCGCGCCGCCCCCACCGCTTTGGTCGATGCCTTCCTGCAGTGGCTCGACTGCGAGGTCCCCGAACAATGGTTGGTGCAATTGCGGGAACGCACCCCGGATCAGGTGGCTCAAGGCGCCGCGCTGGTCAGCCAGGCAGCGGCCGCCGGTGATCGTGTGGCGCAAAACCTGGTCCGCAGCGCCGCCGATCAGTTGGCCTCGTTGGTGCATCATTTGGCGGTCGAAAAAGGGATGGGTCCCGCGGTCGACCTGGCCCTTTCCGGCGGCCTCCTGCTGAATGACGACCTGTTGCGGACCAGCCTGCTGGAAAGGCTGGAGCAACGGGGGACGCCGATCCGCCGCTGGCAGGCCGTGCCCCATCCAGTCGAAGGGGCCGTGCGGATCGCCGCGGCCAGTTGCCAAGCCCCTGTTTCCTAACGCGGAGGTCGCGCAGCCAGGCCGCCCCGTCGGCGACGTGCTGGCGAAAGCAGGGTTGCTGAGTTCGAGCGACTCCCCGTTCCGACGTCCGCCCGGGGCAGGTGTTCGTGCCGCCCCTTCCTGCCGAGGATTTTGCCTGCATGACCGGGACCTCTTCTTTTCAGAAAATGTCGCGGGGACTGGTCTTCCTAGCCACCACCTCGGTGGTGGCGGTCGCCGGGTACATGCTCGCGGGCTGGGATCTTGTCGATTCGATCTACATGGTTGCGATCACGATCTTCGCGGTCGGTTACAGCGAGGTCCGCCCGATCGACGATCCGGGGTTAAAACTATTCACGATGGGCGTGATCGTCGCCGGTTGCAGTGCGGGCATCTATGTGGTCGGGGGCTTTATTCAGATGATTGCCGAGGGGGAAATTCAACTCGCACTGGGAGCAAAAAAAATGAGCCGTGGCATCGAACAGACCAAAGATCACACGATCATTTGCGGCTATGGGCGGGTAGGCCAGAATCTGGTCAAGGAGCTACAGCACTTGGGCATCCCCTTTGTCGTCGTCGACAAAGACGGCGAGCGTCTGCTGGAGGCCGAGGCGGCAGGGATTCTGGTGGTCATTGGGGATGCGGCCGAGGAGACGACTTTGGAAAGTGCGGGCATCGATCGCGCTGCGGTCCTGGCAACCGTCCTCCCGGATGATGCGGCCAACGTCTTCATCACGCTGACCGCGCGGGAACTGAACGAATCGATCCAGATCGTTGCCCGGGGAGAATCGGAGGCGACCGAACGGAAGCTGCGCCGTAGCGGAGCGAACCGCGTGGTCATGCCGGCGGCGATCGGAGCTTCCAAGATCGCCCATCTGATCGCGTGTCCCAGTGTCGAATCATTGGTCGGCGATGCGCGAAGCTTTCAGCGACTAAGACAAGACCTGGAGGTCGTCGGTCTGGGAATGGGGGAAATTCCGATCCCGGATGGTTCCGACCTGGTCGGCTGTGCGGTGCGTGACGTCGAACTGACGGGGGAAGGCGGGGTCGTGGTCGTCGCCTTGCATCGCCGATCGGGGGAAGTCTTGCGCAATCCGCCGATGGACGAACGGATCGAAACCGGAGACGTGATGATCATCCTGTCGCACAAAGAAGAGCTGCCGGCGGTCAGCCGCCGGGCTGCGGCCCCTGCCGATCGCCTGGTCGATCGAGGCACCTGCAATTAGCTGCCTCGTCGGGCTTTCGTACCCGGAAGCTTTGTCAGGAAATCGAGCAACGGGTTGCGTCGCGATTCCTGATCCATTGCGCAGGCAAGCCGCAGCGGCAGTCAACTCCGCTCGACGTCCGCCCAGGGGACGACAAACTGGTGGGAACATTTCGGGCAGCGGATCGTTCGCCCCAGCAGTTTCCCTCCGATCTTCAGCCGTTTGCCGCACTTGCTGCAGCCGGTTCGCAAGGTATGCGGTTGCCGCAGCAGTTCGGCCAGTTCCTGGTCGGAGATGCCTGGCAGGGTGATGTCGTTGGCGGTCAATTCGGTCAGCAGCTTCGGCGTCAGCGGGACGATGCTGGCGATCCGGTCGGCCAGCCGACGGACGCAGTTTTCAAAAGCATTCCGTGCCAGGCGTCCATTTCCAAAGTGGCGATCACGTTCGCGGTGCAGGGCATCGAGTCCGACCAACAGACGGTGGCGGCTGGTCGACGGCAGCCGGTACTGGTTGGCCGTGCAGAGGACTTCAAAGATGCTTCCCAAAGCGGCCGGCCCGTAGTCGTCGAATTTCAACCGGTGGTTGATCCGAGACGAGAGCCCCGGATTGGAGCGGACCATTTGGTCCATTTCCTCGGGGTAGCCAGCCAGGATCACCACCAACCGCTCGCGGTCGTCCTCCATCCGCTTGAGCAACGTTTGCACCGCTTCCCGGCCGAAGGCATCCTCGCCGCCGGTGTCGATCAGGCTGTACGCTTCGTCGATAAAGAGGACGCCATCGAGCGCTTGATCGCACAGTTCGTTGGTCTTCGTACCCGTCTGACCGGCGTATTCGGCGACCAGGCCGCTGCGGTCGGTCTCCACCAGATGGCCCTTTTCCAGGACCCCCATCGCCCCCAAGACCTGACCGACGATGCGGGCGACGGTGGTCTTCCCCGTCCCGGGATTGCCAACAAAGGTCATGTGCAGGCTGATGGGCATGGTGGCAAAGCCGGCCTGCGCGCGTTCTCGCTGTAAACGGAGAAAGTTGGACAGCGAACGGATCCGTTCCTTGATCTCCTCCAGGCCGATCAAGGCGTCGAGCTCGCCGAGCGATTCCTCCAGCCGTTCCTCGGCGGTCTTGGTGGGCTCGGCCGCCGCCTGGGTAGGAGCCGGATCGGGACCGGTCGCGTCCCGCCGACGCGGATACCGCACCGCTTGAGCCCCCCCGCCCGGTTGGCCTCCCCGGCGGTCCTGACCTTGGTTCAGGAACGCTTAACCCCGGTCGTCGTCCTGAGCATTCACGAC
>CAYNVI010000211.1:0-7967 GCA_964400585.1 uncultured Pirellulaceae bacterium
GGATCTGGTCGCGAGCCCTGGCCAACGCCGATTCGACCGCCTCGGCCTCTTCGCCACCTTCGCCCGGCACCCGATAGAAGTAGGGGGTCGCGGTACGAAAGTCGGCATCGGGTGTCTCGGTACCGGCAAGCGAAGTGGCGGCGAATCCTTGGATCGCGATCCCTGCGCCGGAGGTCGTGTCGATCACCGCTTCGGCCTGCTGCCGTTGCAGCGTCCCCTCCTCGGTCCGGTAGCTGACCCAGAAATCGGCTGCGGCGGGTGCTTCCTCCGGCAGCGCCGGATCCTCGCCCTCGGCTTCGCCCGCCTCGGCGATCGCCGGTTCGATCGCCACAGGCTGGATCGTCTCGACGCGACAACCGGTGTGGACCCGTCCGGCCAGCAGATCGCTGGCGGCCAGATCTTCGAGGACCTCTTCGATCCATTGGGAAACGGTCAGCGGTAACGGACGGGGGGCCGCCCCGGAAGCGGCATGTTGGGTCTGGACCGCGGTCATCGCCAGCCGCGAGACGCCGCGATCGGGCAAGAAGGGCAGCGGGGCGGATGCCGCCTCGCGATCTCGCCACGCCTGCCCGACCGCCTCGGCCTCCAGGATCGTCACGTCATAACCGAGGCAGCGAGCATACAGCCCCGCTTCCAATCCCACGGTGCCCGCGCCGATCACGGTGATCGTCCCCGGGGGCTCTAACGGTTCATCGATCGCGTTCATGGTGCTTTGTCCTTCCGACGTCTTTCCACAGGAAGCAATGAAGTAATGCCAACATCGACTACGAAGCTCAAGCGTTTTGTCCTGGCAGACGCCTTTGCCCAGCAACCAGGCTGCGGTTCAGCCGCGACCGGGTCGGAAAGCGTCGATCGCCAGCGGAGGATCCTGTCCTGCGATCAGGTCGGCGATCACCACCGCCGTGGCGCAGGACAAATGCAGTCCGCTGCGAAAGTGCCCCGCCGCGATCCACGTCCGGCGCTGCCCCGGCACCCGACCGATGTAAGGGAATTCATCGACCGTCGCCGGACGCAGGCCCGCCCAGGTCTGCTCGATCGAGGCATCCTGCAGCAGCGGCAGCAGGTCTTCCGCCCACGCGCGGAGCGAGCCGATCACCGATTCGGTCGTCTCACACTGGTAACCGACCTCCTCCTCGGAGGAGCCAACCAGCAAGTGTCCGTCGAGGCGCGGAACCAGGTAACGATGCCCTTCGTTGACCACGCGGGTCAAGGGTGGGGTGGGCAGACGATACAGCACCATCTGCCCACGCACCGGGACGATCCCGGTCGAAAACCCGATCGCATCGGCCAAGGCGGGCGTCCAGGCGCCGCCGGCGATCACCGCCAGTTCGGCGTTCCACGTTTGTTCGGCTGTGCGGACAACGACGCCGCCCGCAGCCGGTTCCTCCAGCAGCCGCACGTCGCTGCCTTCCCACAGCCGGACGCCCCGCTGGGCACACGCCGTCCGCAAAGCTTGCAGATGGTCGGGATTGCGCAACTGGCATTCATCGGGCACCAACCAACCGCCTTGCAACCGTCCCGATGCGGCGCACGCGGCGAGAGCCGGCTGATCCTCGACCAGGGCTTCCGGCGTCAGCTTCTCCGCCTCAATCCCGTACGCCTCCCAGTAGGAGACCTGCCCGGCCATCACCGCCGCCTCGCCTGCCGAGCGGGCCAGATAGAGGCCACCGCAGCGGCGAAACCCGGTGTCGATGCCGGTCTCCTCCTGCAGCCGCGCGGCCCAACGCGGATGCAACTGGTGGCTGAGTCCACGCAGCTGGTCGAGCGGATCGAGGGCCGTCGCAAAGTTCGCTGGCGGCAGGATCCCCGCGCCTGCCCAAGACGCCGCCCCACCGATTCGCTGGCGATCGAGGACCGTGACCGAGGCGCCCCGCTGGGCGAGCTCCCACGCCACGCTCAACCCGATCACGCCACCGCCGATGATCAGACAATCGCTCGTCAACATGTCGGCTTCCTCCCCCGTTCCTCCGGCAAGCCCCGTTCCTGCCCGACCGTCGCCAACACCTGTTCGACAAACGGCGTCAGCGGGTGCGGCGTGGCAGCCTTGTCCAACTGCGCGGCCAACCGCTGCAAGCAATCGAGCGTGTCGATATCTTCGGCCGGGGGGAGCTCCTGCCAGGCAGCACCGATCTCCGCCAGCCGCTGCCGCGTCACGGCCGCGACCTCCGCTCCGCTCCACGGCACCTCGGTAAAGAGCCGCCGCAGCGAGGGACGCCAGGGTCCCCGCAGCCCGATCAAATAGTACCCGCCATCCTCAGCCGGCCCCAACACCGCATCGTGGGTCTCCAAGGCCTGGATCGCCGCCTCGATCCGGTCTCCGGTCAGCAGGGGGCAATCGGACCCGATCAGGACGACTCGCTGGGCCTCTTGCAGGGCCCCCGCAAAGAAGCGTTCGATCCGCTCCCCAAGGTCCCCGTTCGCTTGCTCGATCAACCGCCAACCGGCGGGTAACGCATCGGCAAACGCCTGCTGCTGTTCCGGGGGAGTGATCGCCACCGCGCGGGTCGCTGCCGAAGTTGCCAGCTCCGCAGCCAACTGGAGCACAAAGCGGCGATGCAGTTCCGCCGCCGCGGCCATCCCCACCGCCTTGCCCAAGCGGGTCTTCACCTGCCCGGGCAGCCAGTATTTCGCAAACATGCCGAGGTAGCTGGCTGCCTGCCGGGACTCGCCCAAACCAGTCCGTCGATGCCGACCGAAAGCGGAGATTTCAGTCACCCCTGCCCCTTTCCGGCGGCGCGATCAGCGTTTTCGACCCGAGCCGGCCAGGGCGAATCACCGAGACCGCTCGCAGCGAAGAAATTAGGCAATTTAAAACCCTTTGGGTTAACTTCGCCCACCCGCTTTGATATCTTCAAAGCGAGGCGGTTCCCGCAGCGGCATGTGCACACGGTACGCCGCGACGGACGACCGCTCACCCAGGCGACTCGCCCGGATAGGGGGCAACAGGAAGCGACTCGGGGCGTCCGCACCCCTCGCGGTACCGCCGGCAGGACGAGGCGTCACGGGCAGGGCAGCTTGGACCATTCCGGCCAAATCGTCAACTCGCTTGGTGGTGCGATCCCTTCCGCAAGGTCAGACTAGGAGGAAGGAGGCCGTCCCCTTCCCTTGCCACCGCTGCCCCTTTCGACCGCCGCACCGTTTCGCAAAAACATGTCGAAGCTGACTCCCGAACGATTTATCGAACTCGTCGAGAAGAGCGGCTTAGTCGATCAGGCCAAACACGAGCGGCTGATCGCCAAAATTCGCGAGAAGCTGGATGGTTCGCTACCGACGGACATCGACAAGTTGGCCGAGGTCTACCGCAACAACGACCTGCTGACGCCCTGGCACATCGACAAGCTCAAAACGGGCAAGTACAAGGGCTTCTTTCTCGGCAAGTACAAGCTGCTGGGCCATATCGGGACCGGGGGGATGAGCAGCGTCTACCTTGCCGAGCATACGAAGATGGGGGACAAGCGGGCGATCAAAGTGCTCCCCAAAAGCCGCGTCTCCGACGCCTCGTACCTGCATCGGTTTCAGCGCGAGGCGCGGGCGATCGCCGCCCTGAACCATCCGAACATTGTGCGGGCTTACGACATCGACAACGACGGCGATCTTCATTACATCGTGATGGAATACGTCGACGGCGATGACCTGCAGACCTGGGTGAAACGCGATGGACCGTTTTCCTTCGAGCGGGCCGCCGAGGTCATCCTGCAGGCGGCGCGGGGCCTGCAGCATGCCCACGACTGCGGGATGATCCACCGCGACGTGAAGCCGGCGAATCTCCTGATCGACAGCCAACGCAAAATCAAGTTGCTCGATATGGGGCTCGCCCTGTACGCCGAGCAGGGCGAAACCTCGTTGACGATCGAACACAACGAGAACGTGTTAGGGACCGCCGACTACTTGGCCCCCGAACAGGCACTGAATAGTCACAAGGTCGATCATCGCGCCGACATCTACGGGCTCGGCTGCACCCTGTACTTCATGCTGGCCGGACACCCGCCCTTTCCCGAAGGGACGCTGGCCCAGCGGATCGCCAAGCATCAGACCGAGATGCCCGAATCGCTGCGGAAGGTCCGCCCCGATTGCCCGGGGGAACTGGAAGGGATCGTCGTCAAGATGATCCAAAAGGAACCGCAGTACCGGTATCAGTCGGCTACGGCGGTCGCCGAGGTGCTGGAGGAATGGTTGGTGCACGCCCAAGTCGCCAGCCAGGCGGGGACCCCCGAGAGTCGCCAGCCAGCCGCCAGCGGCGGCGCCGGCGGAGGCAGCGACGCCGAACCGAGTGGCAGCGATTTCCAGCCTCCCCAACCACCCGGTTCCGCCGGCAGCAAGCGCGGTTCGCCCCGGAGCGGCGGCTCGAGCTCGGCGACGAGCGAACACGACACGGTGAGCAACGAGCGTGGCGACACCCTGGCAGGCAGTCGCTCCTCGCTGATCATCGGCTCGAGCCTCTCGCCCTCGGACAGCGGACGGTTGGTGAAGGTCCGCAAACAGAACGACTTTTTGATCGATTCGGGGCTCGGCAGCGCCATCGACTTGGAGCAGGAATCGGGTTACAAATCGCCCCGCCAAAAGCCTGCGAAGGCGGCAGCTTCCCGGCCGGCAGGTTCGCGACAGCCGGCGGGCAGCCCTCGCGGCGGCGGAGAAACGGCCGCCACCGCGGCCCGCGGCACCCAAGGGAAACGCCCCGCCGGATCGCAGCCCGTGAATGCTTCGACCCTCTCCGGTTGGCTGGTCTTCACCTTCATCGCCATCTTTGTGCTGGCGATCACGATCGGCTTCGTGTTGGCCAAATTAACTTCCTAGGCCTGACTTCCGATGGCCTCACTTCCTATAGGCCTACGCGCGGAGCCGGTGTGATGAGTGTGATCGTGGAACAGCCCTACCAGTTTGTCCCGCCGCACCGGGGGAATGGCTGGCCGACCTGGATCCAACGGCTGCGGTTGGTCGACGTCTACCTTCACAAGAAAGAAGGGATTGTCGGCCACGAGTGCCGGCATCTGGATCGCTTCGCCGAGTCGCTGCAGCGCGGCGACTCGGTCCTGCTCGCCCCCAACCATTGCCGTTATGCCGACCCGCTGGTGTTGGGCTGGCCGTTCCGCGAGGTCGGCACGCACGTATACGCGATGGCGAGTTGGCATCTGTTCAACCGCCACGGCTTCGACTCCTTCGCCATCCGCAAGATGGGCGGCTTCAGCATTTTCCGCGAATCGCCCGACCGGCAATCGCTGGAAACGGCGATCGATATCCTGGCGACCGGCGAGCGTCCGCTGGTGCTGTTTCCCGAAGGGACGACCAATCGCACCAACGATCGTCTGCAACCGCTGTTGGAAGGGATCAGCTTCATCGCCCGCAACGCCGCGCGGCGCCGCCAGAAACAAGCGGGCGGCCGGGTGGTGATCCATCCCGTGGGAATTAAATACGTGTTCACCGGCGACATCGAAGGCTGGTCCGACGCCGCGCTGACGACGATCGAGCAACGCATCGGCTGGGCCCCGCCTTACGGCATCGGGTTGCTCGATCGCATCCGCCGGGTCGCCGACGCCTTGCTGACGCTGAAAGAAATCGAACACTTGGGGGCCAGCCAAGCCGGCTCCCTCCCGCAGCGCCGCGATGCCTTGATCGAAGCCCTCCTGCAACCGATCGAAGCCCGCTACGAACTGGCTTCCGCCGACCAACCCGCCTTGAACCGGGTCCGCAGCGTCCGTTCCAAATTGCTTCCCACCCTGCAGCACAAGGCGACCCCGGCGGGCCAAAAACAGCAATTGCGTCGCGAACTGGCCGCGGCCCAACTGGCCCAACAACTGGTTTCCTACGTCGACGGTTACCTCGATGAACCACCGGTGACCGAAACCCAGGTGCTGGAAACAATCCAGCGGTTCGAAGAGGATTTTTTAGGCAAGGCGTCCTCTCCCTATCCACTGCGGGTGATCTTGGAATTCGACGAGGCGATCGAAGTCCCGGCGGCACGCGCGCCGCGAGGCGAAACCGACCCTTTACTGGAGACCCTGGCAACCCGACTGCGCGGCCTGCTGGCGCGTCTCCAATACGAATCGGCACCCCTCTCTCCGCAAGCCTGAGACTTCCGATGCGCGTCCCTCAACCCCGTCCGATGTTGCCGCCGCTTGGGCGGGGGCAACACCGCCGCATCGCGTTGCCCTGCTGTCAGCGACTTGGTCCCCTAGCGGTCGCCTGCCTGGTCAGCCTGCTCCCCTGGGCATCGGCGGCGGAGGTCCAGGTCCTGCGGGGGCCGACGGCACCCGATCCCGGCGAACACGTCGGACCGGGCGAATTGAATACGCCTTTTGCGGTCGAATTCGATTCGATCGGTCGGATGCTGATCGTCGAATATGACGGCGGTCGCCTGTTGCGGGTCAACCCAGGAGGCAGCCTGGAAACGTTGGCCGGCGACGGCACGCTGGGATATCGCGACGGCGATCCGGCTCAGGCCCGCTTCAACAAGTTGCATAATCTGGCGATCGATCAGGATGACCGCGTCTTCCTTTCGGATCATCTCAACCACACCGTTCGGCTGTACGAGCCTGCCGGCCCGCGGGTCCGTTCTTTTGCCGGCAACGGCCAGCCGGGCGACGCCGGGGACGGCCAACCGCTTGCGGCCGCCCGCTTTCAACGACCGATCTGCGTGAGCCTGAGCCCCGACTGCCAACGGTTATTGATCGCCGACATCCACAATCGCCGCATCCGTCAGGTCGACTTAGCCACCGGCACGCTGACAAGCCTGGTGGGCAACGGCAAGCGGGGCGTGCCGGTCGATGGAACGCCGGCCCGGCAAGCGCCTTTGGTCGACCCCCGGGCCGCGGCCGAGGCAGACAACGGGGATCTCTACCTGCTGGAGCGAGGTGGGCACGCTTTGCGTCGCGTGCGGGACGGGAGGATCGAAACGGTCGCTGGCGACGGGCAGCCGGGACATCTCGATGGGCCAGCCTTGCAAGCCCGCTTCCACGGTCCCAAGCACCTCGACATCGCCCCGGATGGCCGCGTGGTGATCGCGGACGACGTGAACCACCAGGTCCGCCTGTTCGATCCCGCGACCAAGCGGGTTTCCACGATCGATCTCGGTCCGTACCGCCTACGTCGTCCCCACGGCGTCAAAGTCCGCGACGGTTGGCTGTACATCGCCGATAGTTTTCATCACCGCATCCTCCGCACCCGCCTCCCCTGAGCCGGCTGCCACGGCTTGCCCGTCGGCGTGCAAGCTTTCGGGATGCGTGACCGGACAACAATCGGCCGGCACCTCGGCGACCGGCGAGCCCGCCGGGCCGCTGGTCGGCGGCGTCTGCAACGGCTGGCGCAGCCGCAGCACTTCGCCCCGCAAGGCGTTGAAGGCCACAGTCACTTCCTGCCACAGTTCCTCGTCTTGCAGCGGTAAATCATCGCCGCTGTGCCCCTCGGCGACGGCCCGCAATTGCTTCCCCAGCCGCTCGACCGGCAGATTGAAGCGGTTCGATTCGCGAATCAAATCCCATCCCAAAAGCGGGAACAACAGGAGCAGCCCCGGCGCCCAATTGCTGAAGTCCATCAGGAACAGGACCCCCTGCGTGGCCAGCGGTCGCTCGGGATGGCTGATCCATTGGGAACAGAACAGCATCACCGACACGTAGCCGACGAAGGTGGTGCCGTAGATCACGGCCCGTGCGACCAGCATCTTTTGGACTTGCCGCCGGCCGGTCCCGGTCGCGGCGATCAACGCGAGAGGATTGGAACCCTCTGCCGAGCCGGTCGTTTTCATACGTCGCATCGCTGAAGAAAGGTCCAGGGGCGGTGGCAAGCGGGAGCACTGTGCTGGGAGTCCCCTAGCACGGATCGCGAAGGACTCGGGTCTGCGCGACCGCTGGCACGGCGCAGCGGCGGCGGACGTAGCCGTCAGCCGCCAAAGGCTCCGCTGATGGCGTCGGAGGAATCGTCGAGACTCCCCACGGTCGCTTCGCTGACCAGCCCCACCGAGCCGACCACGGCGG
>CAYNVI010000212.1:0-7929 GCA_964400585.1 uncultured Pirellulaceae bacterium
CCGCGATCCGCTGCGCGGCGGGGGAGAAGGGACCTAGCGGAGTCGCTCCGCGACCAGTTTTTTGGTTTTCGGACAGAGCCTAGCTGGACCGCGGTTGGTGTTGGTTGGCGCGCCGCTGGGCGGTGCGGAGAAGTGGTTTCAGAAAGAATGCATGGTTCGTGGCGATGACGCCGATAACCGTAGAAGCGGTTTCGATATCGGCCCTCAACGCGAACGGAGCAAGTATGGCGGCGGCCTTGAAAATCTATCCGCAACAGGACGGTTCCTCGCATCCACGCAACCTCCGCGTCGGTAGCCGCTTAGACAAATACCGCTTGCTGCGGCGGTTGGGCTGTGGCGGATTCGCTACGGTTTACGCGGCGATGGACACCTTGGAAAACCGCCGCGTCGCCGTCAAAGTCCCGGACGAGTTAGTGGTTTCCAACGTGCAGTCGATGGAGGACGTCACGCGGGAGATCCGCATCATGGCCCGCCTGGATCACGGCAATATCCTTCACCTCAAGGACGCCCGCGTGATCGACGGCCATCTGGTGATGGTCTTCCCGCTGGGAGAGCAATCGCTGGCCGACCGCCTACAGAAGCGGATTTCGCGCGCCTCGGCGATCGACCTGGCGACGCAGATGATCGACGCGGTCGCCTATGCCCATGAAAACCGGGTGATGCATCGCGACATCAAGCCGGAAAATTTCATCTTGTTCCCCCACAGTCGCATCTGCCTGACCGACTTCGGGCTCGCTCGCCTGGGGCATCCGGTGGGGACGCAGTCGGGGTCGGGGACGATCGGGTACGTCTCGCCCGAGCAGGCGATGGGCAAACCGAGCTTTCGCAGCGATGTCTTCTCGCTCGGCCTGGTGATGTACCGGATGTTTGCCGGGACGTTACCCGAGTACCCCTACGAACCGCCGCTGCGGGGTTACGCGAAATTGCGCCGCGGGCTCTCGACCGAATTCGTGTCGTTGATCCGGAAATGCATCGAGCCGGTTCCGAGCAAGCGGTTTCGGGACGGCGTGGCGCTCCGGAACGCCTTTCAGCAAATCCGCAGCGCGACGCCGGTGAAGGGCTCGTAGCGAGGCGGACGCGGAGCGCTGCACCGCGGGGCTCTCCCTAGAAGCGATGCCCTTTCTGCGGGCCGGTTTCGGTGAGGGTGAGGATTTCGGGGCCTTCTTCGGTCATCAGCACCGAATGTTCGAACTGGGCCGAGAGGCTGCCGTCCTTGGTGCGGACGGTCCAGCCGTCGGATCGATCGAGCCGCGTGTAGCGGGCCCCGGCATTGATCATCGGTTCGACGGTGAAGCACATCCCGGGGAGCAGCCGGTCGATCCGGCTCTGCTTGTTGGGAAAGTGCGGGATCGAAGGGTCCTGGTGGAAGGCCCGGCCGAGGCCGTGACCGACATACTCACGGACGACCGAGAAGCCGCGCGACTGGGCTTCGGGGACGAGCGTCTCGCCGATCTTGCTGACGCGACAGCCCGGCGTGAGAGCCTCGATCGCCAGGTGCAAGCAGTCGAAGGCGCACTGCGTCACCGCGCGGGCTTCTTCACTGACCTCGCCGATCAGGAAAGTCTCGCTCTGATCGCCGAACCAGCCGTTGACGATGGAGGTCAGGTCGACGTTGACGATGTCGCCCGCTTGCAGCACGTAGTCCTCCGGGATCCCGTGACAGATCACATCGTTGATGCTGGTGCAACAGCTTTTCGGGTAGCCCTGATAGCCGAGCGTGGCGGGGCGATGGCCATGGGCGAGCGTCTGGCTGTGGACCAGTTCGTCGATCGAGGCGGTGGTGACACCGGCTTGCACGTGTTCGCGGACGCGATCCATCAGCCAGGCATTGAATTGGCCGGCTTGTCGCATCGAGTCGCGTTGCGCGGGGGTCAGTTGCAACTTATTCTTATTTCGCAGCATTCCGTCCTCCAGGGGCATCCTGCGGAAGTCCGCCGATCCGCGGCGAACGTCCGCCCCGCCTGCCGGCGACAAGTGAGCTGACGGGACAAAAATGGTAACAGCGCGGCGAGCCCCTGGGTATGGAGCGGTTCCGCAAAGCTGGGAAAAACGGCCCAGGGAGCGGGGGTCGCCCGGTCCCCGAATCGCCCGGTCAGGACTAGGCTTTGTCAGAAAACCGTCCCTCTTCCTATCCTTCCCCCCCCCGCGATCCGCTGCGCGGCGGGGGAGAAGGGACTTCGCGGAGTCGCCAAACGACCCGTTTCTCGGTTTTCTGACAAAGCCTAAAATTTCAGCACGCGGCGTGCTCCCTTCCCCTCTTTTTTTCTTCAGCGCACAGCATCAGGCAAATGCCCCGATACAACCCGGCAGAGATCGAGCCCCGGTGGCAGCAGCACTGGGAACAGCAGAAGACCTTCCGCACCCCTGCGATGCCGGCTGGGCGGAAGCTGTATGTCTTGGACATGTTCCCCTACCCGAGTGGCGACGGCCTGCACGTGGGGCACCCCGAGGGCTACACGGCGACCGACATCGTCTGTCGCCAGGCCCGCATGGCTGGCGCTTCGGTGCTGCATCCGATCGGCTTCGATGCCTTTGGGTTGCCGGCCGAAGAGCATGCGATCAAGACGGGCGAGCATCCCCGGGTGCAGACCGAACGGAACATCGCCGAATTCACCCGGCAGCTGAAGATGTTGGGGTTCAGCTACGACTGGGATCGGCTGGTCTCCACCACCGATCCAGGCTACATGCGGTGGACCCAGTGGATCTTCACGGTCCTCTACGACACCTGGTTCGATGCCGACCTGGGACGAGGCCGGCCGATTGCCGAATTGCCGGTCCCGGCGGCGATCGAGGCCGAGGGAGACGCGGCAGTGGCCCGTTACCGCGACGCCCATCGCCTGGCCTACGAAGACGAGGCCCTGGTCAACTGGTGCCCGCAGTTAGGGACGGTGCTGGCCAACGAAGAGGTGATCGACGGGCGGAGCGAGCGGGGGGGGCATCCGGTCAAGCGGTTGCCGCTGCGGCAGTGGATGCTGCGGATCACCGACTACGCCGAGCGGTTGCTGACCGGTTTGGAATCGCTCGACTGGCCCAGCGGGATCAAGACGCTGCAGCAAGACTGGATCGGCCGCAGCAGCGGGGCGGAGGTTGACTTTTACATCGCCGCCGACGAGGCCTTCGACGACTGGACCACGCGCAGACGGGCCGAGGGCTTTCCCGGCGAGCCCGACGAGGACGTGCTCCGCGTCTACACGACGCGTCCCGATACGCTCTTCGGCGCGACCTATATGGTGGTCGCACCCGAACATCCGCTGCGGGCGCGGTTGACCACCGCCGAGGCGGCGGCGGAGGTGGAGGCCTACTGCGAGAAAGCGGCCTTCAAAAGCGACCGGGAGCGGACGCAAGGGGATCGCCAGAAGACGGGCGTCTTTACCGGCAGCCATGCGCTCAATCCGGTCTCCGGAGAACGGGTCCCGATCTGGGTCGCGGATTACGTGCTGGCCAGTTATGGGACCGGGGCGATCATGGCGGTGCCGGCCCACGACGAGCGCGATTTCGCCTTTGCCCAGCAGTTCGAGATCCCGATCCTGGCCGTGGTCGAACCACCGCCGGAGGTCGAGAATCGGGCGGACGTGCTGGCCGGCAAGGCGTGTTTTGCCGGGAAGGGCAAAGCGATCCATAGCGGGCCGTACGACGGCAAAGCGAGCGACGAAGTCAAACGCGAAATCACGGCCGCTCTGAGTGTCGCCGGCCAGGGGAGGCAGGCGGTCAATTACAAACTCCGGGATTGGCTGTTCAGCCGCCAGCGTTTTTGGGGCGAGCCCTTTCCGATCCTGCACGAGCTGGACGAGGCGGGGGAGCCGACCGGAATCAAACGCGCGGTCG
Source organism: uncultured Pirellulaceae bacterium (assembly GCA_964400585.1). GTDB lineage: Bacteria > Planctomycetota > Planctomycetia > Pirellulales > Pirellulaceae > CAYNVI01. The sequence continues at coordinate 3,826 of CAYNVI010000212.1, forward strand.
AAGCCGATCAGCTGCCGGTTCGCTTGCCCGAGCTGGAAGATTTTCGGCCGCACGGCCGGCCCGAGCCGATGTTGGAAAAAGCGGGCGACGACTGGCTGCAGGTGACGATCGACGGCAAGCGTTACAAACGCGAAACCAACACGATGCCGCAGTGGGCCGGTTCCTGTTGGTACTTCTTGCGCTATATCGATCCGCAGCAGACCGAAGCGTTGGTCAGCCCCGAGATGGAACAGGCGTGGATGCCGGTCGACCTGTATGTCGGCGGGGCCGAGCATGCCGTCCTGCACCTGCTGTACTCGCGGTTCTGGCACAAAGTGCTGTTTGACCGTGGGCACGTCAGCACCGACGAACCGTTCCAGCGGCTGGTCAACCAAGGGATGATCCTCGGCGAAGTCGAATTGACCGGTTTTCAAGACGCCGAAGGACGGTTTGTCTCCGCCGCCGAGATCCGCCGTGACGCCGAGGGGGAGTATCTCGGCGGGGAGGGGCAGGCGGTCACCTCGGTCCGCGTCGACGACGCCGATGTGGAAAAACGGGGCGAGGGGTTTGTGCTGGCGGCCCAACCCGAGATCCGCATCGAAAGCCGATCGTTCAAGATGTCCAAAAGCCGCGGCAACGTCGTCAATCCCGACACGGTGGTCAAAGACTACGGGGCCGACAGCCTGCGGTTGTATGAGATGTTCATGGGGCCGCTGGAAGCGACCAAGCCGTGGAGCATGGCCGGCGTCGGCGGGGTGCGAAACTTCCTCGATCGGTCGTGGCGGATGATCGTCGATGCCCAAGCCGAGCAAGTGACGTTGGTCGAGAGCTTGTCCGCGGAGCCTTGCAACGAGGAGCAAGCGCGGGTCCTGCACCGCACGATCAAGGCCGTGACCGAGGACACGCGGTCGCTGAGCTTCAATACGGCGATCGCGCGGATGATGGAGTTTGTCAACTTCTTCACCCGCCAGCCCCAGCGGCCGCGGGAAGCGATGGAGCGGTTCGTGCTGTTGCTGGCCCCCTATGCCCCCCACCTGGCCGAGGAATTGTGGGCCGCCTTGGGGCACGCCCAGACCCTGGCCTATGCCGCCTGGCCCGAGTGGGACGAAGCCGCCTTGGTCGAATCGACGATCGAGGTGCCCGTGCAGGTCAACGGCAAGCTGCGGACGAAGATCGCCGTGGCTGCCGACATCAGCAAGGACGCGCTCGAGAAAGAAGCCCTGGCGAGCGAACGTTTGCAGGAATCGATCGCCGGAAAACAACTCGTCAAGACCATCGTCGTCCCGGGGCGACTCGTCAATTTTGTTGTCAAAGGGTAGCCCCCGCGGTTCCCCTTTCGCTCCCCTACGCGTTATCCCCTGCTGAAGTTTCCGGTCTTTGTTTGCCCGGTGCCGGTCTTTATTTGCCTGGCGGTCGAGCGGTTCGGTCCGCTCCCGCCTCTCCCGAGAGTGATCTATGCCGCTGCAAGAATTGCCCTTTGACGATGCCTTCCTCCGTCAACTGGCCGAGGAATATCCCACGCCGTTCTACCTGTACGACGAAGCCGCGATTCGGCAGAACGCCCGCGAATTGATGGGGGCGTTTTCCTGGAACGAAGGATTCAAGGAATTCTTCGCCGTCAAAGCGACGCCCAACCCCCATGTCATCCAACCGCTGATCGAAGAGGGCTGCGGCGCCGATTGCAGCAGCCTGGCCGAATTGCAGCTGTGCGAACGGATGGGGGTGACCGGCGAAGAGATCATCTTCACTTCGAACGACACACCGGCCAAGGATTTCCAGAAAGCGCGGGAGCTGGGCGCGATCATCAACCTCGATGACTGGACCCACATCGACTACCTCGACGAAAAGGCCGGGCTGCCGGAGCTGCTCTGCTTCCGCTTCAATCCCGGCAAGGCCCTCGGTTCGGACAGCGCCTTCATCATCGGGGAACCGCAGGAAGCCAAATATGGATTTACCAAACAGCAATTGTTCGCAGGCTACGCCGAAGCTCGCCGGCGTGGCGTCAAGCGGTTTGGGCTGCACACGATGGTCCTCTCCAACGAGCTCAACGAATCGTTTTTCATGGAAACCGCCAAGATGGTCTTCCAGTTGGCGGTGGAGCTGAAGGAGCAGCTCGATATCGACCTGGAATTCGTCAACCTCGGCGGCGGGCTGGGAATCCCGTACAAGCCCGAAGACCAACCGATCGACTTGCAGCAGCTCTCCGCCGGGATCAAGCAAGCCTACGACGAATGGATCGTGCCTTCGCCGGTCGGTTCGCTGCCGATCTGCATGGAGAACGGCCGTTTCATGACGGGGCCGTACGGGTTCCTGGTCACGCGCGTGCTGCATCAGAAGGACACCTACAAACATTACGTGGGCGTCGACGCCTGCATGGCCAATCTGATGCGTCCCGGCATGTATGGGGCGTACCATCACATCACGGCCGTCGGCAAACCGACCGGACCGGAGGCGGGCCCCGTCGATGTGGTCGGGTCGCTGTGCGAGAACAACGACAAATTTGCCATCGATCGACCGCTGGCCGAGGTCGAACGAGGGGACCTATTGGTGATCCACGATGCCGGCGCGCACGGCCATTCGATGGGGTTCCAGTACAACGGCAAGCTACGTTGCGCGGAACTGTTGCGGCAAACCGACGGCACGGTGCGGCAGATCCGCCGGGCGGAGACGCTGGACGATTATTTTGCCACGCTCGATTTCCAGCCGCTGGCCAAGGCGACGTCGTAGCTCGGGACGAGGTGCGAACGAGGCGCGTCTCTCGGGGCTCGCTACTCCGCCGCCGTGCACCAGTGGCGGATCGCTTGTTCGTACAAGTCGGTGCCGCGGGTTAGCTGATCGAGCGCGATCCATTCGTCGCTAGTGTGGGCCTGCGCGATCGCTCCGGGCCCCCACACGACCAGGTCCTCGAGTTCGGAGAAGTAACCGCCGTCGGTGCCGTAGCAGACCGTTTTGGCTTCGTCGGTTCCGCTCAATTTCAGCAGCTGATCGATACTGGGACGAGCGGGTTCGCCCCACAGCGGCGGTCCCCCGAAGAGCCATTCGAAGTCGAGCCCCAAGCTTTCCGCGCGGGCGCGGGCCGCGTCGACGAGCGATTGGCCATCGCAGCCCGGCATGGGGCGAAAGCAGACCCACGCTCGCGATTCGGCGGGGGTCACATTGACGGCTTCGGCATGGTCGCTGACGCCGAAGTTCCAGGTCAGCGTCGGTGGGTTGAAGGCGGGGTGACGCAATTGGGGGTCGGACTCGCTGCGGTCGTACAGCTGTTTGATCTCGTTCAACATCGGGACCATCGCCAGGTTGGCATTCCGACCGTCACGGGTGCTGCTGTGGGCTGCTCGGCCGCGGCTGATCACCCGAAACCCGCTGATCCCTTTGTGGGCGTAGACGACTTCCAGCGAAGTCGGTTCACCGATGATTCCGAGCGGTTGTTCGGCGACGAGCTGGCGGAACCGAGCGGAGTGGGCGACGACCTGTTTGGCGCCTGCGAAGCCGACCTCTTCGTCGGCCGTGCAGACAAGGGTCAGGGGCGCGGTTTGCTGCTCCGCTGCGATCCGGCCAGCGGCGGCCAGCATGGCGGCGAGCGAGCCCTTGATGTCGCAGGCGCCGCGGGCGTAGATCCGATCGTCTTGCAGCGTCGGTTCGAAAGGCTGACCGCTGCCCGGTCCATTCCAGCCGGCGACGGGGACGACATCGCTGTGGGCAAAATAGGCGAGGCCCCCGCGGCCCGCAGCGGCAGGGGGGCCGCGACGGCCAATCACGTTCGATTTGGCGACGCCCCGCGGATCTTCGTATTCCACCCGTTCGGTAGTGAAACCGAGGTAGTGGAGGTGCGTCTCCAGCCAATCGCTGACGGCGACGTTGCTGGTCTCGCTGACCGAAGGAAAGCGAACGAGGTGCTTGAGGGCTTCGGCCGCACTGAGCGCTGCCATGCAATTACGGCTGGGGATAGAGGTCTGCGATCGCTTGTTGCAACGCCGGGGACTGGGCGTCCTGGAGTTCCGCCGGCAAAGCTGCTAGCCAGGTGATCGCTTGTTGGCGGTGTTCCGGGGTCGCCCGGGGCGAGATCGCCTGGTAGGCAGATCGGAAGAGCGTCGTGTAGGGAAAGAGTGTGTCAGTACGTGTAGA
>CAYNVI010000213.1:0-7880 GCA_964400585.1 uncultured Pirellulaceae bacterium
CGAGTTTGTGAGCACTGTGGCTGCCGGTGCTGGGGCTGGCCGCTTCGTGCCGCGTGATCGCACGGAGCTTGAACCGTTCGGCCAACTGGTCGCCGAACTTCAGCTTCATGAAGGGCCACGCCCCCATGTTCATCGGTTCTTCCTGGATCCACGTCAGTTCGGTCCCTTCGGCGGCCTCGGCGAGGGCCGTTTGCAATTCTTCGATGCCGAGCGGGTAAAGTTGCTCCAGCCGAATGATCGCCACGTTTTCCAGGCCCCGCTGTTCGCGGGTTTCGATCAGATCGTAGTAGACCTTGCCGGTGCACATCAGCACGCGCTGGGCGTTTGCCAGCGGCACGGTTGGATCGGAGAGGATTTTGTGGAAGCCTCCTGCGGTCAGTTCGCTGCGATCGCTGATCACCTTGGGGTGCCGGAGGAGGCTTTTCGGGGTGAGCACGACCAGCGGTTTCCGCCAGGAGCGTTTGACCTGGCGGCGCAGCAGGTGGAAGAACTGCGCCGGGGTGGTCGGCTGGCAGACCTGAATGTTGTGCTCGGCGGCCATTGCCAGAAAGCGTTCGACCCGGGCCGAGCAATGCTCGGGACCTTGGCCTTCAAAGCCGTGAGGCAGCAACATCACCAGGCCGCTGAGCCGTTTCCATTTATCTTCGGCGCTGGCGATGAACTGGTCGACGATGACTTGGGCCACATTCCAGAAATCGCCGAACTGAGCTTCCCAGGCGACGAGTCCTTCGGGGCAGTCGAGCGAGTAGCCGTATTCGAAACCGAGCACGCCTGCTTCGCTGAGCGGGCTGTTGATGATTTCCAGCGGCGTCTCGACGCCGGGGAGATGGTCCAGCGGCGTGTAGGTTTCGCCATTTTTGACGTCGTGCAAGACGGCGTGGCGATGGCTAAAGGTGCCTCGTTCGCAGTCCTGACCGGAGAGCCGGACCGAGTGGCCCTCGTCCAGTAAGGTCGCGAGGGCGGCCACTTCGGCGGCGGCCCAGTCGAGCGGCCGGGTGCCTTCGGCCATCTCGCGGCGTTGCTTCATCGGCCGCTTTAGTTTCTTGTGGGCGGCAAAGCCTTCGGGGAGTCGGGTGAGGCTGTCGAGGAGGGTGGCGAGCCGTTCCTGGTCGACGCCCGTCTCCATCCAGCCGGCATCGGGTTCGGTGCCGCCGAAAAAATCGGTCCAGGCCCCGCCCAGCGTTTGCAGGTCGGGCACGAAGGTTTCGGTGTGGCTCGCTTCGAATTCCCGTTCCAGTTTTTGGGTGCGTTCCTTGCGGATCGCCTCGGCTTCCTCGACGGTCATCTGACCCAATTTCAGCAGCCGTTCCAGGTAGTTGTCGCGGACGCTCTTGCGGCGATCGACTTCAGCGTAGATTCGCGGCTGGGTGAACCGTGGTTCGTCCCCTTCATTGTGCCCCCAGCGGCGGTAGGCATAGAGGTCGATCACGCAGTCGCGGCGGAATTCCTTGCGGAAATCCATCGCCAGCGAGACCACCTGAGCGACCGCTTCGGGATCTTCGCCGTTGACGTGGAAGATCGGGATCTGCAGCATCTTGGCGACGTCGGTCGCGTAGGTCGTGCTCCGGCCTTGATGCGGTTCGGTGGTGAAACCGACTTGGTTATTGATCACCACGTGCATCGTGCCGCCGGTGGAGTAGCCGGCCAGCTGGCTGATGTTGAGCGTTTCCTGCACGATCCCTTCGCCTGCGAAGGCGGCGTCGCCGTGGATCAGGATGGTCATCACCTCCTGACGTTTGCGGTCGCCGCGGCGATCCTGCTTGCTGCGGCACCGCCCCAGCGCGACGGTGTTGACGAATTCGAGATGGCTGGGGTTGAAGCAGAGCGAGATATGGACGTTATCGCCCGAGGCGGTCTTCCAGTCGCTGCTGTAACCCAGGTGATAGCGGACGTCGCCACGGCCGCGGTTCATCTCGGGGCGGGGGTCGTCGAATTCCCAAAAGATATTCATCGCCCGCTTTTTCATGATGTTGGCGAGCACATTCAAGCGGCCGCGATGCGCCATCGCCAGCACGACCTCTTGCGACTTGTGCTGGCTCGCCTTTTCCAAGGCCAGGTCGAGCAGCGGGATCAGGCTTTCGGCACCCTCCAGCGAGAACGTTTTGGCCCCCACGAATTTCCGCCGGACGAACTCTTCGAAAATCGTCGCGTCGGCCAAGCGGGCGTAGATCCGCCGCTGAACCTCGTGGGCCAGCGGCAGCCGATTCTCGGTCGTCTCCATCCGCCGCTGCAGCCAGTCGCGGATGTTGCGATTGTCGATGTGCATGAACTGCGCACCGATGCTTCGGCAGTAGGTGTTGCGGAGCTTGGTCAGGATGTCCGAGAGCGTTTTTCCCGAGACGTTCTCCAGAGCGCTCGAATCGAAATCGCGCTGGAGATCCGAATCGCTCAGCCCGTAGACTTCCGGATTCAGTTCCGGGACGGCGGGCCGGGAGAGCCCCAGCGGATCGAGCTGGGCGATCAAGTGGCCGCGGACCCGGTATTCCCGCACCAGTTGATCGACGCGATCCTGAACCTTGGCCAGCCAGAGGGCTTTTTCGGTCGGCGAGCCATTGGTTTGAACCGGGGGGGCGAGCCGCTGTGCCCGACCGACCGAGGCGGGCTCGCGGGAGGCGGGGACCGCCTCCGTCGAATCCGATGCCAGACCGCCATCGGCCGAAATCAAGAATTGTTCAAAGTAGCGTCGCCAGGTCTCGGAGACGCTGGAGGGATCCTTCACGTACTGGATGTAAAGGTCGTCGATGTAATCCAAGCTATACGTATTCATCCCACACAATCCACTGGGGGAGCAAACCAAGTCTCGCGGAAGCTGCGTCCCGAACATCGCGAGATGACCCGTTCGTTCGGTCCGGTGGCGAGCCCACCCAGAAGAGAGTCCCTCTGCAGCCGAGCGACTGCCTGAAAACGGTGGCGGCGCGAAGACGGAACCCTGCCAAACGAGGGGAGCGAACAACGTCGGGGCGCAAACACGTCGGCGATTTCTGGGCGTTGGGTGAGGGAAAGGTGTCGAGCTCGCGGACTCTCCCATCTTATCGCATCGACCGCCACTGCATACGGCTAAAGCTCAACTGCCAAAGCTTTCGGACCTTCTTTTTCGGAAATCGGCAAGGCGGCCTGGAGCGGTACCCATCCCGCTCGCCGCGTCGCGTATCTTAGCGGAACAGCTAGCACGCACCTTCCCCACGATCCCCACTCTGCAGGCAAGCGATGGCAGGTACGCAACGGCCGACCAAGCTGATCCACCATGGGGCCGATCGCGGTGTTACGGGGTCGTGCCACCAGTTGCAGATGGCCAATGGCAAGAGTCTGCTGGTCGATTGCGGGATCTTCCAGGGCGAGGAAGCCGACCGGCACCCCGATCCGGAAATCCGGTTTTCCCTCCGCGGCATCGAAGCGTTATTGCTGACGCACGTCCATATCGACCATGTCGGACGGCTTCCCTACCTCCTCGCCGCCGGCTTTGACCGGCCGATCTATTGCAGCCAGCCGACCGCCCGCCTGCTGCCGCTGGTGATGGATGACGCGGTCCGGATCGGTTTCACCCGCAACCGACGGCTGATCGATCGCTTCCTGGCGACGATCGAAAAACGCTTGCGCCCGCTCGACTATGACACTTGGCATCGGATCGAAGCGGGCGCCCGCATCCGGCTCCGGCCCGCCGGCCACGTGCTCGGGTCGACGATTTTCGAGGTCGACGGGGCCGACGGGCACCGGACCGTCTTTTCGGGGGATCTGGGCAGCAAAAACGCCCCGTTGCTGCGAGCTGCGACCAGCCCGCCGCGGGCCGATTTGCTGGTCCTGGAAAGCACCTACGGCGATCGCCTCCATCCTCCCGCCGTGGACCGGCAGGGCGCCTTGGAAACCGTTCTCCGCCGCACCCTGGACGACCGCGGGATTACGATCATTCCCGCCTTCAGTCTGGGGCGAACACAGGCGCTGCTGTTCGAGATGAATGGGATCTTCGAGCGGATTCAACAGGTGTCGGGGCAGCGGTTGATGAAAGCGGTCGATGTGATCGTCGATTCGCCACTCGCCAGCCGCTTTACCGCGATCTACAAAGAGATGCAGCCCTACTGGGGGAAGGAAGCCACGGCGCTGCTCGCCACCGATGATCAGCCGCTCGTCTTCGAAAACCTGGTGACGATCGGCGACCATGCCGAGCACCTCGACACAATGGACTACTTGGCCAAGCATGAGCTGCCGGCGATCGTCGTCGCCGGCAGCGGGATGTGCACCGGAGGACGCGTCGTCAATTACTTGAAACGGTTTCTGGGAGAAACCAACACCGATCTGGTATTCGTCGGTTTCCAGGCTTCGGGGACTCCCGGCCGTGCTCTACAAGATGGTCGGAACCCGGTGCGTTTCGATGGGCGACCGTACGAAGTCGCCGCGGCGGTGCATCAGCTCAGCGGCTACTCGGCCCATGCGGATCAACAGGATCTGATCGATTTCGTCGAAGGTTTTGAAACGCCGCCTGGACAGATTCGCCTGGTCCATGGCGAATGGCAGCCGAAACGGGTCCTGCAACGGGAACTAGAACGTCGCGGCTACCACGTCGGCTGAGCCCTCGAAGCGCCCCGCCTGGGTGATCCTGTCCAGCGAACCGGCCGAGTCGCCCGTCCCTTCCTCCTGCCCGCCGCCCCGCGCAACGATCAAGGCAACCCGACCCGATGAGTACGGACGCGAGCTCCCCAGCGACTTCCTCCGGTGGCGACCCCGTCGCCGCCACCGACGTCCTGATCGTGGGGGGCGGGCTGGCAGGCTTGGCGTGCGCTACGCGGCTCTGTCGCGCAGGCCGCTCGGTGCGGCTGCTGGAGGCGACCGATCGGGTGGGGGGACGCGTCCGCACCGAGCAATGCGACGGCTTTCAGATCGACCACGGTTTCCAAGTCCTGCTGACCGCTTATCCTGCCTGCCGGCAATTGCTCGATTACGACGCGCTGCGTCTGCGGGCTTTTGAACCGGGGGCCTTGATCCGTCTTCCCGGTCGCTGGGGACGGCTGAGCGATCCCTGGCGGCGCCCCCGGCATCTCTGGGCGACGGCGGTTTCCCCGGTCGGCTCGCTCGCTGACAAAGCGCGGATCGTGCGGCTGCGGCGGGCGGCCTCGCGAGGAACGTTGCCTGAACTTTTTGCTCGTCCCCAGCGGTCCACGCTGGAACATCTCCGCGCGTTCGGGTTCAGCGAGGGGATGATCGATCGCTTCTTCCGGCCGTTTTTGGGAGGCATCTTCTTGGAGCGGGATTTGCAGACGAGCAGCCGGATGTTCGAGTTCGTCTTTCGGATGTTTTCGGCCGGGGCTGCCGCGTTGCCGGCCGAGGGGATGGCGGCGATCCCGCGGCAGCTGGCTGCGCGTTTGCCGGCGGGCACGGTGCAGTTGCAGGAGACGGTCGAAACGATCGACGGCACCCACGTCACGACGACCGCGGGTCAGCGTTACCAGGCCGGCAACCTGGTGATTGCGACGGAGGCTCCGGCGGCGGCCCGCTTGCTGGGAGCCCCCGACCTCGATTGCCGCTGGCAAGCGACCCATGCGTTCTCGTTTGCCGCCCCCGTCTCCCCCTCGGACGAACCGATTCTGATGCTCGATGGGACGGGGCAAGGACCGATCAACCATCTGGCGGTGGTCAGTCGGGTAGCCCCCTCCTACGCTCCCGAGGGTCGTGCGCTGATTTCGGCAAACGTGGTGGGCGCCTGCGAAGATCCCCAGGACTTGCTGCCGGCCGTCCGCGCTCAGCTGCGCGAATGGTTCGGCGTTGCGGTCGACCGGTGGGATTTCCTGCAAGTCACTTCGGTCCCGTTCGCCTTGCCGGAGCAGACGGTCGAGCGGCTGGAAGCGGTCGGCCCAGCGGGCGGCCAAGCGTGGCCGGCGGCGGGCCACGATCACCTTTGGGTTTGCGGGGACCACCGCGAAACCTCGTCGATTCAAGGGGCGATGCAGAGTGGGTTGGAGGTCGCCGAGGCGTTGTTGAGTGCCGCGGGCAGCCCGGCTGGTCAGCCCCCTCCGGAAAGGCGAAACTGACGGTCCGCTCACGAGGCGGTCGGATCATCAAAGGGGTCCGAGTTTGCCGGGATCGGGTCCGTTGATCGGACGCCGCCACGTCCTCTGGCCAGGCCGCGTCCTCTGGCAACGCGACGTCCTCTGGCAAGGCCGCGACGAAGCGGAATCGTCGTCTCGGCTTGGTTTGTTTCCTTATTTGCTGCGGAGAACCGATGTTTCCCTCTGCTCGTGGTGATTTTCCGGATGTTCGTCTCCGCCGCAGTCGGTCGGCCGATTGGTCCCGCCGTCTGGTCCGTGAGCACCGTGTGGAGATCGATGATCTGATCTGGCCGCTGTTTGTGGGGGAAGGGGAGCAGACGCGGGAGGCGGTCGCGAGCATGCCGGGGGTTCACCGGTTGGGGCGCGATCCCTTGCGGCGGGCGGCGGCGGAGGCGGCCGGGGTGGGGATCCCCGCGATCGCTTTGTTCCCGGCGACCGATCCCGCCCTGAAGACGGAAGATGCCCGCGAGGCGATCAACCCGGAGAACCTGGTCTGCCGGGCGGTGCGGGCCGTGCAGGCGGAAGTCGGCGACGCGGTCGGAATCATCTGCGACGTGGCGCTCGACCCTTACAGCAGCCACGGGCAGGACGGCCTCGTCCGGGATGGCCAGGTGCTCAATGACGAAACGATCGAGGTCCTTTGTCGTCAGGCGATCATCCAAGCGGAGGCGGGCTGCGATGTCGTGGCCCCGAGCGACATGATGGACGGGCGGATCGGGGCGGTCCGGCGGGCGTTGGACGAAGCGGGTTGGCAGCAGGTCCAAATCATGGCCTACGCCGCCAAGTACGCCAGTGCCTTCTACGGTCCCTTTCGCGACGCGGTCGGGTCCACGGGGAACTTGGGACAGGGGGACAAGAAGACGTACCAGCAAGACCCGGCGGCGAGCGATGAAGCGATCCACGAAGTCGCGCTCGATCTGCGGGAAGGCGCCGACAGCGTGATGGTCAAACCGGGGATGCCGTATCTCGATATCGTGGCCCGCGTCAAACAAACCTTTCGTGTCCCGACCTTTGCCTATCAGGTCAGCGGGGAGTACGCGATGCTGGCCGCCGCTGCCGAACGAGGTTGGCTCGATCGCGAGGCGGTCATGCTGGAATCGCTGCTCGCGTTCAAGCGGGCCGGAGCCGATGGCGTGTTGACGTACTTTGCCCGGGAGGCTGCGGCATGCCTGCAACGACGATCGGGAATCTGACCGCCGCGGGCCGCCCCGCTTTGCCTTGCCTGGCGGAAACGCGGTTGACGCGGTTGGCTTCTCGGGTCACCCGCAAGTTCGCTTGGCAGTGGACCGAGCAGCGGATCGCCCAGCGTCCCTGGCGACTGGCGACGGCGGCGGACCCCGAGGCGATGCTGCTGGAGGCTTGCCGGCGTCAGGACGCCGGAGAAACGGAGGTGATCGATCCCTTTTGGGCGACGGTCTGGCGGGCGGCCGCCGGGCTCGACCAATTCCTCGACCATTATCAGCTGGCGGGGATGCGGGTGCTGGAGGTCGGCTGTGGGACGGGGCACGCGGGCATCGCGGCCGCGCTCCGTCAGGCCCACGTGACCTTGACCGATGGGGTCAGCGATCCGTTGTTACTGGCCCGGATGAGCAGCTGGCCGATCCGCGACCGCTGCCGTTTCCGACGCCTCCGTTTCGGCGTCGACCGCTTGGAAAACGAGGTCTTCCCGCTAATCCTCGGCTCGGATGTGACCTACTTGCGGACGCTCTGGCACGAGCTCGATGTCTGCCTTCGTCAGCATCTCGGCGACGACGGGGAGGTGTTGCTGAGCGACCCGCTGCGGGTGATTTCCAGCGAGTTTCGCGATCAGCTCGATCGCGGCGACTGGGATTACCAGGAACA